>JACQHT010000233.1 GCA_016198835.1 Planctomycetota bacterium
ATCCTGCACACCAGACAGGCTTTGTCCTGCTTCTATAATCAAGTGGAGTATAAGTAATCATCTCTTGTATAAATCCTTTACTTTATTATAGATTTCCCCAGCCGTAAAGGGAATCCCTCCGCAAATATTAAACGATGTAACTTGAATCTGATACCTTTCCCGCAGGAGTCTTGCAAACTGGCCCGTATAATTTATCTCAGGAACAAGGATTACTTTTTTATCCTTAAGAAACTCTATAATCGCCCTATCAGGCAATGGATTTAGAACCTTCGGGTATAAGGCTTCTATTTCATATCCTTCTGTTGTGAGCCTTTCGATGGCTTCCCTTAATGCCCCTTCAGTTGAGCCCCAGCCAATTATTCCAATCTTTGCATGCTGTGTACCATATCTTTTAAACGTGACAAGGTCGTCTGAAATATCCTGTAATTTCCTGAAACGTTTTGCGGTCATCTGGAAATGATTTTCAGGGTTGTAACTTGGCGCACCATATTCGTCATGTTCCAACCCCTGCGCTACATAATAACCTCCCTCTTCACCCGGAAATGTCATTGGAGAGACACCAATCGGGGTCATTTTATATCTGCGATAATTCCGTAGTTCATCAGCATTGGGCTTTAGTCTTTCGGTCTGTTTTATCCCTGTCAAAACTGGCCGATTAATACTTTCCTTCCTGTGTCCTAAGGATTGGTCTGACAACACTATTACAGGTAATTGATATTTTTCGGCTAAATTAAAGGCATTTACGGTCTGATAAAAACAGTCTTCAACATTTGTAGGGGCTAAAACAATCCTTGGCGCCTCTCCATGCGCTCCGTACAGGGCAAGGTTTAAATCTGATTGTTCCGTTTTGGTGGGCATTCCTGTGCTGGGACCGCCCCGCTGGACGTCTACGATTACGGCTGAAATTTCCGCTATGCTTGCAAGACCTATAAGTTCAACCATCAATGAAAGTCCGGGACCTGACGTGGCTGTGAATGCCCTTTGACCAGTAAACGATGCCCCCAAAACCATGCCCAATGCGCTAATCTCATCCTCTGCCTGAATAACTGTACCGCCAACCTTTGGCAATTCAGATGCTAACCACTCCATCAGGTCCGTAGCAGGGGTAATAGGATAGCCGGCGAAGAATTTGCAGCCACCCATTAATGCACCGAGGGCGATTGCCTCGTTGCCCGATATAACTATTTTTTCGGTCTTTCCAATCGGCTTAAACTGGTTGGAAGTAGTGCCAATATCGTACCGTTTAGCGTAGTCGAAGCCCAATTTCAGCGCCAGCAGGTTCTTTTCAACGGTAGGATGGCTCTTCTTGGATGTCTTTTCTTTTATAATACCTTCGAGGATGGAATAATCCATACCGAGGATATTACTTATTGCACCGAGGGCAACCATGTTTTTGCATCTGTAAGCGCCGACATCCTTACTTACAATTTCAGTCATCGGGATAGGATAGCTTGTTATATTCCTATTAGAAGGCGCAACCCATCGTTCCTCCAATGTTCCATCCCAGAGCAGGACTCCGCCTCTCTTTAAATCCTTCAAGTGCTCATCACGCGCCTCGTCATTCAGTGCAACAAGTGCATCCAGAGCGTCACCCTGAGAAAGGAGGCTTTTATCACCCGCCCTTAGCTGAAACATAGACGGTCCCCCTCTTACCTCGGCAGGATATGTCCTGAAGGTGTAAATATTAAAACCCGAACGGGCTAATGTCAGGGTAATGATTTCACCGGTAAGTACGATACCCTCACCAGATTCCCCGGCAATCCTGATAACATAATCCGTTGACATGCTATTAATGGCAGGACTAATTCTTTTCTCAGTGTCCAGTTTTTTTTAGATAATCATTAATTGCAGCTTCGATACCTTCCTGAGCCAGCACAGAGCAGTGCATCTTTATCGGCGGCAAGCCGTCAAGAGCCTCAGCTACCGCCTGATTGGTAATGCCCTTTGCCTCTTCGACAGACTTACCCTTTATCATTTCAGTTGCCATGCTGCTCGTTGCGATAGCGGCGCCGCAGCCAAATGTCTTAAATTTTGCGTCAACAATAATCCCATCCTTTACCTTTAAAAAGAGCCTCATTACGTCCCCGCAGGCGGGATTCCCTACCGTACCTACGCCATCTGCATCCGCAATCTCTCCCATATTGCGGGGATTCATAAAGTGGTCCATCACCTTTGCGCTATACGGACCCAATGTCTTATCGTTAGACACGTATGCCTCCTTGCCCGTCATTGATTGGGCGGGACTTAATCTCATCATCGTATAATGGTGACATCTGCCAGCATTTTTCTACAACCTTTGGCAGAACATCAAGAAAATAATCAACGTCTTCCATCGTATTATCCTTTCCGAAGCTTACGGTTATCGAGCCGTGGCAAACGTCCGGCGGAACACCAATGGCAGTTAGTACATGGGATGCCTTCAAATCCGGGGAACTACAGGCTGACCCGCTTGCAACGGCAATACCATTATAGTTCAAGAACAGAACTAACGTTTCCCCCTCAGCAAATGATATCCAGAAGCTTACATGCCCTGGCAATCTTTTCAAGATATGTCCTGTAAAATGAAAGTATTTTAATCTATTGGGCAGCTCGTGTATTAGTTTGTCTCTGAGTGGTATGAGGTGTTCAATCCTTGAGTTCATCTCAAGCCTTGCCAGTTCAGCAGCCTTTCCCATGCCTACTATGCCAGGGACATTATCCGTACCCGGCCTCCTTCCGCCTTCCTGCGCGCCACCCTTGAGGATTGGTACAATATCCACCCCTTCCCTCAAATAAAGCGCTCCAACACCTTTTGGTCCGTAAAATGCGTGACCAACCATACTTAAGGCATCAACCCCTAATTCAGCCACATATACCGGTATAATGCCTGCCGTTGCCACTGCATCTGTGTGGAAAAGGACGCCTCGTGCCTTCGTTATTGAACCAATTTTAGCTATTGGCTCAATAACCCCTATTTCATTATTCGCGTGCATTATTGATATAAGTATCGTGTCCCTGTTAATAGCCTTTGCCACGTCATCCGGGTCAACCAATCCGTCTTTATCCACCTTTAGATATGTAACCTTAAAACCCATTCTTTCCAGGTCTCTTGCAGTGTAGAGAACCGAAAAATGCTCAATTTCGGAAATAATAATGTGCTTACCTTTTCCCTGATGGGCAAGTGCAAGACCCTTTATAGCCATATTGTTTGCTTCGGTACCGCTGAACGTAAAGATTATCTCCTGCGGTTTTGCCGAGATTAACTCAGCAACCTTAACTCTTGCCTCCTCGACGGCATTCTTCGCCTTTAATCCGTATTCATGAAGATGTGCAGCAGGATTGCCAAAGGTCTCCGTAAAAAAAGGCAACATAGCCTCTACGACCCTTGGGTCTGCAGGCGTCGTAGTTACGTAGTCAAAATAAACCCTTCTCATTGTTAGATTTCCATAAATAAGATAAGTACCTTTAATGTTAGATGAAATCTACATAAGCACAGTTTCGCACATTCTACGTAGAGACGCAAAATTTTGCGTCTCTACCACCTGCAGGGATTTAAACCAAACCTGCCGTTTCCTCCACCCCACACATAACATTCATGTTCTGTACAGCCTGACCCGAAGCGCCCTTAATCAAGTTGTCAATACACGAAATGACTACAACACGTTCCCCAACCACCCTTACCGCAATGTCGCAAAAGTTTGTACCGACAACGTCCTTGGTTTTTGGCAGCTCATCACCCTGCTTAATACGCACAAATGGCTCATTGCGGTAGAACTCATTAAAGACATCCATGATTTCAGAGTAGGGGCGACTCGCCGCGTCGCCCCTACCGACTAACTTTGCGTATATGGTTGATAGTATCCCCCGATTCATAGGTACTAAATGTGGCGCAAAACAAATTGATATATTGCTACCCGCCACCATAGATAATATTTGTTCTATCTCAGGGGCATGACGATGCGCACCAACGTTATATGCCTCGACATTCTCATTACACTCGCAGTAATGGGTATCCTCACGTGGTTCGCGTCCACGCCCTGATACGCCCGACTTTGCATCAATAATTATATCATCGAGATTGATATGTAGGGGCACGTTGCAACGCGCCCCTACCAATGGGGCTAACCCCAGTATTGCAGACGTTGGATAACAACCGGGGTTACTGACCAACCTGGCATTTTTTATATTATCCCTGAAAAGCTCGGGGATGCCATATACCGCTTCCTTAAGATTTGCAGTATCAGTGTGGCTTACCTTGTACCATTTTTCGTAAATGCCCTTATCCTGAAAACGATAATCTGCGCTAAAGTCTATCACCTTCACGCCTGCTTGTAAAAACCTCGGCACATATTGCATAGCAATCGTTGGCGGTAGCGTAACGAAGACGAGGTCTGTTCCCTTGGGCATTTCCTCTGGATTCATCCCCGTGCAGCGAAGTTCAAGAATCTTCTGAAGCGAAGGAAATATCTCAGAAATCCTTGGATTGCCCTCCTTCCGTACGCCGAGATAAACAATCTCCACTGCTGGATGCTTAACCAGAAGCTTTATCAGTTCCAGACTTGTGTATGCCGTTGCGCCTACAACGCCAACCTTAACCATGTTTTAATGATAACAGTCGCCCCTAAAAAGTCAATTGCAAAATAACCGATAGCGTGTTATTTTAATAGCATGAGAGAATCAAATAACGTAATTCGAGAAGAATTTCTCTTGCTAACAAAGAGGCTAAAACTTGATACCGGTTCTATACCCTTGGATATCATTGGGACGCCAGAATGCACCCCATCGTTTCTTGACAATCATTTTGCAATGCTAACGAAGGATAAGTGCTCAAACCTCTTTGTAGGCCCCTATTTGAAGGGTGGCATGGACAAACTTGTTTGTCCGTGCTCAAGGCTATCAGATAGCGCCCTCGATTTGCTGACTGCCGTATATAAGAAGCTTTTTCTGCCTAACAGACAAATACGGTTCATCGGGGTGGACTTAGATGATTGCCTCTATGACGTTACACCAATCAGGCATCGGCTGGTACAAAAAATCCATACAGCGCTTAAGCCCTCCCCCCTGTCATTGCGAGCCGAAGGCAAAGCAATCTCCTGGGCGCTTTATAGTGCATATAAGGATGATTTAGAGGCAGAAGCTATTAAGAAACAAAAGGCAAAGGCGAGTCTCGAGTCGAGAGTCATGAGTCTTGGGTCTGGACTCAGGACTCCAGACCCCAGACTCATAGACTCTTATATAGAAAGAACCTATCATGCCTATAAGGATTTCTCAAGGCTTGACAACCCTGACATACGTGCCCTATACAAACCTTATAAAGGTGTTAAGGGCACTTTAAGGGATTTAGTGGGCAGTGGCTTTATAGTAGGTATCCTTACAAACGGACCGTCAAGGTTTCAGAAGGATAAAATAGGCTTATTGGGCCTAAAAGAGGGTAAGCACTTTAATTTTGTTACGGTCTCAGAGGAAACTGGCATTGGAAAGCCATCGAGAAGATTTTTTAAGCTTGCCAGAGAAAGAGCCTCTCAATTCGTCGTTCGTCGCTCGCCGCTCGTCGCTCGGAAGGCGGGCGACGAGTCACGGGTCACGAGCGACGAGTGTTTGATACTTGAAGACCAGGTAAAAAACATCTCCGGGGCAGACGGCTGGCTCAAGGTGCAATTTCTCCGAGGGTATCATTCAAACATCCAGCCTGAAAATGTCCATGAAATACCGAAATATGGGATAACGAGTTTTTCACTTATACCAGATTTAATAAAACTTGAAAAAGATAGTGATTTTCAAGCCGTATCGGGAAGTTATTTTATACTGAAGTCGCTGTTGCTGATAGCCTATAATTTATGTTATGAATCTCCACTACTGTCAATTTGACAGTCTTCAGGCGTAGCAAGGAAACGCTTTGAAACAGAGGTTCGGAAATTCCTTGACAAAGACATGGGTTTAGACAATAATTAGGCCGATAGCCAAAAATGGTCTTATAATTGGCATCAAATATAGTATTAGAAAGGATGTGAAATAGGATGTCCATAAGCATTACAGAAGACATTAGACCCATTTCCGATTTAAAGAAAAAACCAAGTGAAATTTTCAAACAAATACACCGCACTGGTCGCCCAATCATTGTTACTGCCAATGGAAAACCCGATGCCGTTTTGCTTGATGTAGAAATCTTTGAGAGAAAATTAAAAGCGCTAAATCTCGGCGTTTTATTAGCTGAAGCCGAAACCGAGGCAAAAATGGGGGCGTACCCGACCAGTTCGAGATTTTTTAATAGAGCTTAAACATAGTGCAAAAGTATCGCGTTGAGATAATGCTAAAGGAAAAGTTTTTTTCTTCAGCCTGTCTTTTAGGATTGCGGGTTATTCATAGCGCTCGATTGATTGATTTACAAATATTTGAGAAATAACTTTGTAATGTTATGAGTCCACCCATTGAAAGTGCATATGGAAAACGATGAGGAAACATAATAAGTATTTATCTTCAACTCTGGGATACCATACGTAATTTGGAAGTCAATAATTAGGTATGGTGTCCCTATAGTTCGATACAACACAAGGCACAGTTTCGGACGGGCGAATTTACGAACTATCCGTGCCCAGCGGGTCACCCGCGCTAAGCCCAACACACGGTCCTTGTGCTTCACTTAAATTTGGAAGCGACGCTGGCTACGCCAGTCTTAAGATCATCCCAGACCTTATCCGCGGTCTCTTTGACCTCTCCCCACGCATCGCCGCTTGCTTCCTCCAGCTCTTTCACCTTTTCAGTAGCCTCACGCAGTTTGGCGCGTAACTTATCGAGTTCACGGGTGTACTTGATTTTAACGTCTGCCCCTACGTTCTCCGCCTTTGCAGCTAATAGGTCAATCTGAGCACTCCACTCTTTCAGTTGCGTCTTCAGCCTTTGCCTATAGGCGTCTTTTGTTTCCATGGTCTACTCCTTTTAGAGTATGCCCAATAAGATCAGAATCAGTAAGATGGTCACCACCAGCCCGAGAGAGCCGCATGGTGCATAACCCCACGCCAAGCTATACGGCCAGACTGGGATTACTCCTACAAGGATCAGGATTAGAATCACGACTAAGATTGTGCGAAGCATATTCGTTCTCCCGTTAAAAAAGGGTAAACTAAAGAACATTCCAAAGTACATTAGCTTTTAGCCAGTTCATTTCACGATAAGGTTGTTTTTAACAGCTTTGACTCCACTTACAGACCTTGCTACTTCCTCAGCCCTGGCGGAGACCTGCTTGGTATCTACGAAGCCGCTCAACTGCACGACCCCCTTAAAAGTTTCAACATTGATTTGGAGCACCTTAAGCATAGGATCCTCGAGTATTGCCGCCTTAACCTTGATCGTAATGGCAGTATCATCAATATACTCCCCTGTGCTTTCCTTCGTTGCGGTCGCCGCACAGCCGGTAATCCATGCAATCAAAAAAAGGCCTACAAAAAAACGCTTGGTCAAATTTGCTTTTTCCATAATTTCTCCTCCTGATAACATGATAAATAGCTTCGCTGGAATGACGGGAAGAACACCTTATACACTCCAACGTGACGAGAACCTTATCATAATAACTTCCCCCTTATCAATACATTATAAAAATTTTAGTTAGACCTATTTCAACACTAACGAC
>JACQHT010000236.1 GCA_016198835.1 Planctomycetota bacterium
CCGCAATAGGAAGCAGGGTTATAGCGCGTGAGACTATCAGGCCAATTGCGAAGAACGTTACAGCAAAATGTTACGGCGGCGACATAACCCGTAAAAGAAAACTGCTTGAGAAGCAAAAAGAGGGGAAAAAACGGATGAAAAGCGTAGGCAACGTCGAAATTCCTCAGGAGGCATTCCTCTCCGTGCTGGGGGTGAATAAATAATTTCTGGAGAGGGAAATGGATGGATACTCAAACGTACTTCTGATATAAACGAGTCAAGTGTAATTGGCTTAGGGATGCCCTATAAAAGGATAGAGCTTATGGCTGTGAATTGAGAATCTAATAAATGAATGATAGATGAGATTATCGGGAAAATACAAAAGGGTTTATATGAGTATTCACAACATGCAGTAGACCAGAGCGTAGTGCGTATGATTTCAACCAAAGAAGTCCAAGAAGCTATCGAACATGGTAAAATAATAGAAAATTATCCCGATGATAAATACGGTCCACGTTGTCTTATTTACGGCAAGACCACTAATGGGAGACCCATTCATGTTCAATGCAGTTATCCATCTCGTCCGTTGGTTAAGATAATAACCATCTACGAACCAGACCCAGAATTATGGACCGATTTTGAGATTAGGAGGTAAGTGATGAAGTGTGACCTTTGTGGTGGTTCAGTAGTAGAACGAGAAGTCTCCTATACTATCGAGTTCAAGGGGCGTTTGCATATTATAGAACATGTGCCAGCGAGAGAGTGTTTGCAATGCGGAGAAAGACTATACTCACCTGAAACAGTGGAGAAAATTCAAAACGCCATCTGGCAGAACCAAAAACCGGATAAAGTTATCGAAACACCGGTTATTGACTACGTGTCTATTGGATAACAATGGAAAAGATTAAAAAAGCAGAAATAAAACCCATTTCAAAAGAAAAACCCAAGAAGCGCAAGGGGTTTATCCGTGAAAATATTGAATCGATACTGATTGCAGTTGCCCTTGCCCTTGCAATGAGATTTTTTGTTGTGGAGGCGTTCAAAATCCCCACCGGCTCCATGGCACCAACCCTGCTTGGCGCTCACAATGATATTAAGTGCCCTAATTGCACCTGGAGGTTTTATCACAACGACAATGAAGGTACGAGCGCCTTCTGCCCTAATTGCATGTACAAGATAAATACACACAATCTCGGAAGCCGTAGCGGGAACCGGATACTTGTAAATAAAATCTTTTACAGATTTACTAAACCAACCCCCAAAAGATGGGATGTATTAGTTTTTAAGTATCCGAGGTATGATGTTACTTGCAAGTCATGTTCGTATAAGAGGGACGATGTTGAATGGCGTGAAGGTATGAAGTGCCCCAATTGTGGTTCAACAAGGTTGCGAAAGAAGCAGAAGAATTACATCAAGCGCCTCGTAGGGCTGCCTGGAGAAACATTACGAGTTATAAATGGCGACATTTACATAAATAACCACATACAGCGGAAACCACCCGAAGTTCAGAATACGCTCTGGGTGCCCGTTTATAACAGTAACTATCCTTCTAAGCGTAAAATGTTTACGGGCTGGATTGGCGGGAATAGCCAATGGAAGAACGAAGAAAAGGCTATTAAATTTCACACAGAAAATGACGCTCCTCAGGCAACCGAACTTTCGTTTGTTTCCTTTGGAAGACCCATTACAAACCATTCGGGGTATAATAGCGGAACTGGTGAAGACACGGTTGGCGACCTTATGATAAGGTTTGATGTCCAAACTACCAAAGATTCTGGTGGTATTGCTGCGGTAATAGAAGAAGACGGTGAGCGATACATAGCCTTTATTCGTTCAAAGGGTTGTACTCAGGAAAGTTATTTAGAAAGGTCTGGCGCTATTTTGAAGAGTGATTCAGGTTCGTATATAGAACCCGGCAAAAAACACAAAATAGAGTTTTCCAACGTAGACGATATGCTAACGCTTCTTCTGGATGGACAGGTTGTATTTTCTTATGATTATGCACAGAACGAACCTCCGCATGCTGTGCGCAATCATCAAAGTACAATCAAGCTTGGAAGCGCCGACACTTCCACCACATTTAGTAATGTTGAGATATTTACTGACGTTTACTATACTGATTCGCCACATAACTGGGGCGTTGACGAGCCCATTAAGCTTGAAAATGGAGAATACTTCTTTCTGGGCGACAATAGTTCAAGCAGCAATGACAGCCGTGTATGGAAATTTGTCCCGGAAAAGAATCTTGTAGGGAAGGCATTTTTTACCTTCTGGCCGCCCAGAACAATTAAATTCATCAGATAATTTAAGGGTCAAAAGGGCGCCCGTAATGCAGGCGCAAAGCAAAATATGGCGTTATTACAAGCACAGGAATTAATAAAGGCTTACGGTAAACGAGTAGTTGTTAATGACATCACCATAGAGGTGGATAGCAGTGAAATCGTTGGACTTCTGGGCAAAAACGGCGCAGGCAAAAGCACAGCCTTCAACATGATAATAGGCATTGTGAGACCTGATAGCGGCAAGGTCTTCTTTCGAGACGAAGATGTAACGAATCTTCCCATCTACAAGCGAGCAAGAAAAGGGATGGGTTATCTCTCTCAGGAACCTTCCGTGTTTCAACGTCTGACTGTGGAACAAAATATCCTGGCAATCCTCGAAATGCGCCAATACGGTCATAAAGAAAGGTACACGAGGCTCGCCGAAATGTTAGATGAGTTTGGCTTAACTTCTCTGGCAAAAAAGAAGGCTTATACACTTTCTGGCGGTGAAAAGAGGCGTCTTGAAATGGCGAGGGCACTATCTACTTCACCTTCACTCATCCTTCTTGATGAACCTTTTTCTGGAATAGACCCCATCGCCGTCTCTGAGATTCAAGCACTAACCCTGCGTTTAAAAAGCGAGGGTATTGGTTTACTAATTACAGACCATAACGTTCGTGAGGCCTTGAGTATTACAGACCATTCGTATATAATAAGTGAAGGGGTAATTATTTCAAAAGGAACTACTCAACAGATTTTAGCAGACCCTCTTGCAAGAAAATTGTACCTCGGCGAGGGGTTTTCTACTAACGATGTAAGGTTGGTTGAGGAAGTTACAAAAGAAGGTTAATAAATCAATATTAAAGTATCTGAAGATTTTTTAGTTGTTAAGGGGTAATGACAATGGTTGGCGATTATGGTTACGTACTTTTAGCTATGGCTGCGGGGATTGTATTTGTACTCATCAGCCTGTTTTTAACATGGCTCTTAGCGCCCAGTAAGCCAACTGTGGAAAAACTTTCAAGTTATGAATGCGGAGAAGAAAAGGTTGGCACGTCGTGGGTGCAGTATAATTTCAGGTATTATATATTTGCCCTGATATTTGTAATATTTGACGTTGAGATGATTTTTCTCTTCCCTTGGGCAGTCGTATTCAGAAGTCTCGGCATGTTTGCCCTTATAGAGATGTTTATCTTTATTGCAATACTTATTCTTGGTCTTTTTTATGCCTGGCGCAAAGGGGTATTAAGATGGATATAAAAGATGAAAATATTTTGACGCACGTTGCAAAAATACCGGGTGGAAACATAATAATAGCCCCGATAGACTATATCTTTAGATGGGCAAGGCGGTCCTCCCTGTGGCCCATGACGTTCGGGCTTGCCTGTTGCGCCATTGAGATGATGGCAACCGGCGCATCAAGGTTTGACCTCGATAGGTTTGGCGCCGGAGTCTTCCGTCCTTCACCACGACAGGCGGATGTGATGATAGTGGCAGGAACTGTAACTGAAAAGATGGCAAAAAGGCTCAAACTCCTTTACGAGCAGATGCCTGAGCCAAAATATGTTATTGCCATGGGAAGCTGTGCCATAGGCGCCGGAGGCTTCTTTTACGATTCTTATACCGTTGTTAAAGGGGTTGACCAGATTGTACCCGTTGACGTACACGTCCCCGGCTGCCCACCAAATCCAGAGGCGCTGCTTTACGGCCTTATGAAGCTGCAAGAAAAAATAAAGAAGGATTTATGATGGAGAAGGAAGAGATTAAAAAATTAATCCTCGAAAGATTTCCATCTGATGTTTCAGAGGTAGAAAATAAGGGTGAGTTAGCCTTGACGGTGAAAAAGGATAAGATTGTCGGGTTGTCAAGCTTTCTGAAAAATGCTGATACACTCAGGTTTGACGCCCTTATGTGTCTTACCGCAGTGGATGCCGGAGATAATGGCTTCGGTCTGGTATATCATCTCTTTTCCATGCAAAAGCGCCATAAACTTACATTAAAGGTAGCACTTGATAGGGATAATCCCGAGATTGAGTCCGTCTCTTCCGTATGGAAGGCAGCGGATTGGCTTGAACGAGAAGTTTTTGATATGTTTGGGATAAAGTTCTTAAATCACCCCGATTTAAGAAGAATACTCCTACCCGATGAGTGGACGGCTTATCCCTTACGCAAAGACTTTGTAAGCGACAAGGTTACAAAAAAGCCTGAATATGCTTGATGGTAGGTGGCACGGACAAACTTGTTTGTCCGTGTACCCATGAGTATGTGTGATTATGGTTGTTGAAGAAAAGCTTTTAGATACAGAAGAATTTATAGTAAATATGGGGCCCCAACACCCCAGTACCCATGGGGTCTTGAGGCTCATGCTTAAATTGGATGGTGAAGTAATCCTTTCTGCTGTTCCAGATATCGGTTTTCTCCACCGCGGTATGGAAAAGATTGCAGAGAACAGGACGTATCTTCAGTTCATTCCTTACACTGATAGGATTGATTATCTCTGCGCCATGGCGTCAAACATGGCATACGTGCTTGCGGTAGAGAGATTGGCAGATATTCCTGTTCCAAGAAGGGCAGAATTTCTGCGCATAATCATGCTGGAGCTTAACCGCATTGCAAGCCACCTTCTCTGGATGGGCACTTATGGGCTTGACCTCGGTGCATTCACCCCGTTCCTTTACGCATTCAGGGAAAGGGAGAAAATCCTTGACCTCTTCGAGATGACATGCGGGGCAAGGCTCACCTATAGCTACTTCAGATTTGGAGGGGTTTCAAAGGATATTCCCCCAGAGTTTACGCCTGCATTAAAAAGCTTCCTTCCAGACCTAAAGAAAAAGATTGATGAGTACGACGTCCTGCTTACCAACAATATAATCTTCTTAGAACGAACCAAAAACGTCGGCATATTGCCAAAGGATATGGCGATAGACTAC
>JACQHT010000001.1 GCA_016198835.1 Planctomycetota bacterium
CAGCTTATCCGGTTGCATGGGGTTGCCGTTTTTGTCTTTTAAATCGTACTTTTTTATTACACCTTCAACAATAGGCCTAATCGAGGCAATGGCTATTGCCGTATTAACTTCTGTATCTGAGCCTGTCGTTACGAGGCTTCCAAAATCTTTGAGGGTTGAACTTATTAAAGAAGAGCTTGAAGATGTGGGAGTAGTCATTATCAAGAGCTTGGCGTATGTTTCATAGACAGGTGGTATTAGGTATGTGAGTGCTGTCGTAGCACCTATGATTACAATGAATGCCTGGATTGCAACCCACTTCCTTCTCCTGAGGATATTGAAAAACTCTTTTATGTTCATCTAAATCTCCACTTGAAAAGCTAATCCGCCAGAGGCGGGCTAACCATTGGCGATGGACGACAGTAGTTGGCTACCTATGAAGTTTCTTAATGGTATCAAAAAAAGCTGGAGATTTCAAGGGATAAATTTATGCTGGCTGGCGCTACAAAGGGTTAAAAGGTAAAGAGGTTAAAAGGCTGAGAGGCACAGAGGCGACTTTTCACCTTTTAACATTTTCGCCTCTTAGCCTCTAATCTGTTGATTCCATTTGAGAAAGCTTGCTTCTTATTTCTGAGATTAAAAGGGCTTCATTGGTATGTTTAAGACACTTACGATAATATTCGATAGCTTGCTCAAGCTTGCCGTTCTTTTCCATGGCGGCGCCAAGATAATAGTAAACATCCGGGTCTGTTTTACACACAAGCAATGCGTTCTGAAGCGTTTCTATGTGTTGCTGTTCCATACCTTTTACTTTATATGCAAGTGCCAACTCTTTGTAATGGGCTAATGTATTAATTGGACAAATCTTGATGGCTTTGGAGTGTGTTTCGATAACTTTATCCATGGTGCCTTTTTTCTCATATGCTTTAGCGAGTTCTTCGAAAGGGTCAATGCCCATAGACTGCAATATTTCAAGGTGTTCGTTCTGTTGAGGGTCAAATAATGTTAAGATTCTTTCCCCTGTAGCAATTATTTCTTCCTCCATGCCTGGTAGCTCAAGGTAAATTGAAAGCAATGAAACTGGCGGGGCAAGAGAATCGGGTATTATAGAGGAAAGTTCCCCTAATTTTTGGATAGTTACTTCATATGTATATAATCCCTGCTTGTAACGGCTTACAATGTTATTGGTATCATGTTGTGCATTGGCACTCCTGCATGCTTTAGTTACATCGAGCGTCAAGGAATTTACAATATCAGGAAGCCGTTCAAAACTTTCTGCATCTGCCGTTAACGAGGCAAGGGTACGACTACATTTTGCGCCGATGAGTTCAATATCAACCCGTATTTTTTCTCCAAACTGGTTCATGCCCCCTGCAATCGCAAAGTCTGCATCTAATTTTTCTGCGAACTTAATTATTGTATGCCTTTCAAGCCTGAATGGCATATCCAGCCAGCCAACCTTGCCTTTACGTTTAGTCTTCCTCGTACTATCAGTGTCCTGCTGCCTGACCGAGGTGGAAGTATCATTAAATTTGTAACCCCCAATGTAAAAATTATCGCCGGGTGCAAATTCCACAATGGTTTCAAAGGTCTCGCCCCGTTCGATGACCTTAAAATATCCGGTTTTGATAAGCTCACTGCGCAATAAGTCGTCTGCAGAGTCAGCGGCGGTTGGTACGTCGGTATTATTTTGGAATGGCAGTATAATCATAGTATACCGTGTGTCGTCATTATTCTGTAGAGACGCAATGTTCGCCAAAAGGATGGCGAATCCGCCTCTGGCGTGACATTGCGTCTCTACAAAAATGACTATAATTATACTGGCACATACCATTATCGTTTTGTATCTCATACGCCCCTTCTCCTTCTTGTTTTTCCGGTAGACAACGAACTTTATGTTCGTTGATTCCAGCGATATGCAGGAATCAACGAGGTAAAACCTCGTTGTCTACCTTTAAAACACAGAAAGCCCGTGGTAGACAAGCATCCCTCCTGTCTCTACGGGCTTTTTGTTCAGCTATGTGGTATGCAGGGACTCAAAAAATTGAGCCCCTACTTCTTAGTGAACCAAAAAAAACCTGCAATCCGTGCCGTTTTTACCAATTCTTATTTGTATGTGGCGAAAACATCCAGGACATCTTCCTTCGTAGGCTGTATTATCCTTATTTACATAGATTCTGGTATATTTACCGCAACAGCCAAATTTTACACCGAGGAATTTCCTGGACCTTTTTAACTGTAACACTTTTTCTGTCATTGGTGGTTAATTTAGGGCATGCAATAGGGCTGGGGTATAGGCTCCCTCATAACTCTTATATTTTATATTGAAGAGAGCCCGGGGGCCGGGAGGATGAGGCCCTATGCAATGCCCTTATCGGTTTCGCGTTTAACGCATATCACCAGAACTCGCTTTGAACTCTTTCAAAAGGATTTCTGCTGTCTCTTTAATAACCTCTTTTGTGTCATAGAAGCCTTTTTGGATTTTACTGCGTGCCGCATCTACCTTTTCATGCCTTACATCGGGAATTTTATTTAATTCTGTCTTTAAGTTTGCAATGGTCTTTTCAAGGTCTTGAGCGTCCTTTGATATTTCTACAATGTCTGATGTGGAAGATGCACCTTCTCTGACCTCTGCCTTAACAGGGACAACATCTTTTTCAAGCTTTTTAATTGGTTGTATCGGTGTATTTCCAGACGAACCAGAAACCTTTCCTATCATCTTTTTTGAGTTCCTCTCTCTTTTTTTATGGAAGAAGTATTCAATGTTCTAAACGACAAAAACATCGCCCTGTCACGCGACGGGGCGCCACGTCGCATGACGTGGCGTAATACCCTGCGTGACAATTGGTCCGCCACCTGCCTGGGGTAGGACTTCGGGCGGGGTGACTGAAAAGCATTAGCCCGAGTTAGCATCCCATCTTATCTCTTGGGTACGGGGCACGACAGGTGCCACCACGGCCGGTCCGACCACGGCCTAAAGGGTCAAAATGCCCATCCTTCTTTTAAGATAAGCGCGACGCTTTCTTTTCAGACACCCCAACCATTTGGGCTATTTGTATACTTTATTATCGGCATATCCTTTAAAAAATTTATACTTTTTTTGTGAATTTTGCAGAATATTTTAACCTTGACCGAGGGAAATGTAAATAGTATAAATGGTTATATATAGTAGTGGTAGACAACACTGTTTATTCCGCCTCAGACGGATTGAAATCAACGGACATAAAGTCCGTTGTCTATCAATCTTAGGATATGTGGTAAGTTATAAATCCTTGATGCGCCCATAGCTCAATCGGAAAGAGTAACGGTCTACGAAACCGGGGGTTGGAGGTTCGATTCCTCCTGGGCGCACTTATCTCTTTTAAAAAAGAGGCAAGCCAGAAAACTTTAAGATAAGGGTGGCATGGACAAACTTGTTTGTCCGTGCTCAGAAGTAGGGTGGAAAAGACCTTGCACAACCACGAATACTATATGGAGCAAGCCCTCAAGGAGGCAAAGGAGGCGCTTGAAAAGGACGAGGTGCCCGTTGGCGCAGTTATAGTACATAATGGCAGTATAATTGCAAGGGCTCATAACCAGCGCGAGATGCTAAAAGACCCTACTGCGCACGCCGAAATGATTGCCATAACCCAAGCGGCTGATTATCTGCAAAACTGGCGTCTAACAGGCGCTACAATTTACGTGACCAAGGAGCCATGTGCTATGTGCGCAGGGGCGCTTGTGCAGGCGAGGGTTGATACGCTTGTCTATGGCGCCCCCGATGCGAAAGGCGGCGCTTGCCAGTCTGTGGTAAATCTTGTACAGGAGCCAAGGTTTAATCACCGTTTAAAGGTAATTTCAGGCGTATTGAACAATGAATGCGTAAAAATCCTGCAGGAATTTTTCTCGGATAGGTGCCGGAAATGAGCAAATAAAGCAACGAGCAATGAGTACAGAGCAATGAGTGCAAAGCAATGAGCGATGAGTGAAAATCTTTTACTCATTGCTCATCGCTCGTTGCTAATTACCTGTTTGGAGAGGTGCCTGAGCGGTTGAAAGGGACGGTCTCGCCACCCGATTGTAGGCGCAAAAATGTTGCCATAGAAGATTTACTGAAATAAAAATATGAGTAATATTACTAAACAAGATATACTTGACGCCATCCGTCGAACTGCAAAAGAGAATGGTGGGAAACCTTTAGGCATAAATAGATTTGCAAATGAAATTGGAATAAAACCTTATGATTGGAAAAAATATTGGGCTCGGTTTGGAGATGCGCAGAAAGAAGCTGGGTTTGAACCAAACACACTGACTCCAGCATACTCCGATGATTTTTTGATTAAAAAAATTATTGATCTCATACGTAAACTGGGCAAATTTCCTACACAAGGAGAATTGAGATTAGAAAAAAGAAATGATCCTGAATTCCCTGGTAGAAGTTTCAAAGAACAAAAGAGAAAACTTGCTTCTAAAATAATTGAATGGTGCGAAGGAAAAAGTGAATACAATGACATTATTGAATTCTGTAAACCTGTTCTTGAAGAATTTGGCGTAAAAGAAGACTCTGACGACACTAATATACACAAAGAGGTGGGCGAGGTCTACCTTTACAAATCAGGCCACTATTATAAGATTGGTAAAACCGATGATACTGTAAGACGCGGTAAAGAGATTAGGATACAATTACCTGAAAGAACTGACTTAATTCACTCCATTAAAACTGATGACCCAAGTGGAATTGAAGCGTACTGGCATAAGCGCTTTGAAGCAAAAAGAATGCAAGGAGAGTGGTTTAATTTAAACGCTGCTGATGTAAAAGCATTTAAGCGATGGAGACGTATAGTCTGAAAGTTTAGAAAAAAGAATTTGCCGCTAAAGAGGAAAATCAGTTATGATTTTCCTTGCGGGCTACCACCCGCTAAAAACTTGAAATCCTCCGTTCCATAGGCACCGCAAGAGGGGGATGGTGGATGGTTGTGTTTTATTGGTTGAATTGGTTTATTTATTATGGCTCTAAAAGAGTATGTAGTTCCCTACGGCGAAGAGGCAAGG
>JACQHT010000244.1 GCA_016198835.1 Planctomycetota bacterium
GCTGTATCAATAATAACCCTTGTCAGGTCCGAACCCTTTAATCTTCCAGATTGTTGATAAATCGTATTGTGAAAAGACCCAGCACAAAATAGCTCAATGGTTTTATTCGTCAGGTCAAGACAATAATTTGTCAGAGACCTGTTTATTTCATTGACTTCTTTGAGTTCATTAATAACCTTAGAAATACGGCTATAAGTAGCGCTTAAGTGTCCACGCTGCTGCTCATCAAGCATTATCATTAAATCACGAATTGTAAGTTTGCGCTCCTTTATGTTGCATGCCTCTACTAATGATTTCTGGAGGGTTAATCGCTTCTTCTCCAGAAGAATTACGGTTTCGAGCAAATTACTTTCCCTCCGAAGGAGCGTTTCCAGTTCATTAATATTATTGGCAACTATACAAGCCTGTTTCTTCTTGCAAACTTCTAATATTTCTCCGTAAAGATGCGTAATCTTATCGAAGACTTCAATGAAATTGGTCAAAAGATTTGCCATTTTATACATTACTCCTTTTCTTTGTTTTGCTCAACAACCTGCTCGGGGCGAGGAGTAAGGATGAGACTTTTTTGCATTTCTTCATAGAGCTTTTGTGCAATACCGAATCCACCCATCCTGGTTATTTCTTCAGAAAGTGCCGATTGCATTATATCTGTGTAGGCATCGGTTGCATTGCTTTCATCGTAGAGACCCGAATCGGGAATCGTCTTCCACATCGCTTTTATGAGGAAATTAACGAGGACAGCCTCGAAGTCCTGGGCAGCCTTCTTTAGTTCGTCCTTGGGACGTTGGTTTTTGCCTGCTTGAGATAAGTTTTCTAATTTATTTGCCAATTGTTCGCTTGTCAGTATTGAAGGGTCGAGGGATACACTCATAATGTTCTTTCCTGCAAAATTAGTTTTGAATTCGCATCAGGCGGATTACATAATAATTAATTCCGCATGAAGGGCTCCTGCCTTCTTGATTGCCTGGAAGATTGAAATTAAGTCCCTCGGTGATACACCCAGGACGTTTAATGCCCTTGCAATCTCTGAAATAGTTACACCTTCTGGAATAATATTTAGTTTTGCTTCTTCTTCTATTACATTTATTTCGGACCGTGGAACCACGGTTGTTTGTCCGTCACTGAACGGCAAGGGTTGAGATACCTCTGGTTTTTCTGTTATTGTGATGCTCAGGTTTCCATGGGCAATAGCAACGGTTGATATTCTGACGTTTTCTCCAGCGACAATCGTTCCTGTACGCTCGTTGATTATTACCCTTGCCATAGCATCGGGCGAGACGGGAAGTTCCTCAAGCTTGGAGATAAAATGAACGATTGCTTCTTTCGTGTGAAATCCAGCAGGGGGCTCAACACGAATAATAGCGGCATCCTGCGCCTGTGCGGCATTTGGAAATTCGTAGTTGATTGACTCTGCAAGACGATTAGCAGTGGTGAAGTCGGGGTCTCGAATGACAAGATTGATAACAGCGCCAGAGAATAATGAGAAAGGTATTTCCTTTTCAACAAGGGCACCACCTGGTATGGTGGCAGTGGTGGGGAGGTTTTTCCTTGTGCGCTGTGCCTCTGCACCGAGGTTGTAGCCGCCTATGGAGATTGCACCTTGCGCCACTGCATAAACCTCTTTATCAGCACCTTGCAACGGGGTTTGAAGAAGGATGCCACCTTCAAGACTTGCTGCGTCCCCTAAGGATGAGACAACAACGTCAATCTTATCTCCCGGTCTTGCAAATGGTGGAATATTGGCTGTGACCATAACTGCGGCAATATTTCTTGAACGGAAATCATCCTGTGTAACAACAACACCGAGTTTTCCAAATATGTTTACAGCTAATCGCTGGGTAAACTTGAATGTTATTGTGTCTCCACTGCCTGCAAGACCGATGAGAAGACCGTACCCAAACAACTGGTTCTCTCGTGCACCCTGAACGTAAGCGATATCCTTGATGCGTGTCGTTATATTGCCATGGCAGGGTTTTTCAAGAATAAAGGTTACTGTATATAAAATAGTGAAGAATGCTATCAGTGTTTTTTTCATAGTATTTTTAACTCAACCTTTAACAGACAACAAACGATTGTCTGTGTTCTGCGCTCTTGCTTAAAATGGCCAGAATATGTCACGCACCCTCCAGAACCAGCCCCTTTTCCCAGCCCTTGTAAGAAAGCCCTTGCCTTCAAGCGTTACACTGGCGTTTGCAAGGGAGGTAGAGCGTACAACATTTCTGAAAACTCCATCAACATCCCGAAATGTATCCATTATGTCAACGGGGCGGGCTATTCCAGAAAGCCTTATATTGTAAGTTTCTTTATTTATTGATACGGTTCGTGCCCCTTCAACGACCAGATTGCCACTGGGAAGGATGTCTGTTATCAGCGCTGTCATTTTGAGGTCAACACCTCGTGTACTAACGTAATTACCATCGCCTTTGAAAGCGTCATTAGTCTCTGATTCTATGTTTGGTAAATATTCGTCAAATTGTGATTTGTGATTTTTTAATACACCCGTGAGAAAATCACTAACATCTGTCTCCGACTTAAGACTACTTTGTTTACTGAGGTCTGTGGTTTCTTCACCTTTTAGTTCGGTACTTTCATTGATAAGAACTGTAACAATATCCCCCACGTCTCTTGCCCTGTTATCATTATAAAGATTGCTGGTTGCGATAAACCGTTTCTTCCACAACGAATCTCCGCTCGCCATTGAGCAAAGCGAAATTATTACCAGCTGAAAAACCATATAAGTGAGTGTAATCTTTATCTTCATCTTTTTATCCCTTTAAAATGAAATCGCAACCGTTTCGGAATCTATGATTTTGCCGTAAAGCTCTTTATGTGATTCAAAATTCTTCACCCTGATAACTTCCCCCTTTTTTCCGTCTTCTTTTGAAATACCCTTCGTAACGACCATAAAGTTTTCCTTCTTGATGAGCAGTTTGATTACGTCTCCTTTTCTTATAACGGGCGGTGTCTCGACCATATCAAACGTGACCACACTGTATGGACGAATGGGGCGGAGGGTTCTTTTTCCTATTAAATCTTTAACCTTATCAAAGGTGATGCCAGCAAGGTTGGTTGTTTCAGTCTTTTTAAGGAAGATGTCGCCCTCTTCTAATGTTTCCATTCTTCCAAGCTGTTTCCTTGTTACGGCTACATTCTCAAAGATATGAACCCTGAAGAATACCCGAAACTTAGAAAAAACCCTGTCATCCACAATCACTGATGCAAGCAGTTGTACGTTTCCCCTATCCTTGTTTGCATCGGTATCTGATATTTCTAACCTGACATCGTTTTGCCCTTTGGGAACAATCATGTCTGCAGGAAGCCTTTCTAATTCTA
>JACQHT010000026.1 GCA_016198835.1 Planctomycetota bacterium
GGCTGGCTGTAGCAGGATTATTTTTAAGATTATTTCTAACAACTTCGAGTCCCTTGTCTATTTCTTCCTGCTTCACCTCAATGTTTTGCGTAGAAACAAAGTTCTTTAAAAGCGACTGAGTTATTAGTTCGTTAACAATCTGCTCCTTTAACTTGGGCAACATTTCTGGCTGGACAAATTGCTTATAAACATCCAGTATCTTATCCACGTCGCCTCGAAGGATTTTTTCGCCGTTTACCGTTGCGACAACATCGTCAGCAGACCCACTCTCGGCAGGAACATCCTTTTTACTTTCCTCCGCAGCAGCCACAACCGTATGCTTAAAATGAACATCGGCTTCTTTCCCTTCTTCTTTCTTTGAGGAGCAACTTATAGACTGTAAAGCGAACACGCCACAAAATATTCCTACAAAAACTTTCTTAAACATACTCTCTCCCGTATATAAATTTCAAGAATCATAATAATTAAAGACTTAATTCTAATAAATAAAATAATTAATGTCAAAGGAAAAAATTTTTTTGTGATAGTATGCTACTAATAAATAATCAAGCTTAAAAACAGGACATTTCTATTTTGGCTTAACACTCTTTCTTTTTTTATTGACAAAAGGTCTCTCCTAAACTATGCTTACCTTTTTAAAAAAAGTAATAATGATGATAGATATTCACGCACATATACTTCCATCATTGGATGACGGGCCAAGGACATTTCAAGAATCCCTTGAGATGTGCAGGATAGCATCGGAGGATGGAATAAGAAAAATGGTGGCAACGCCACACATTCTTAACGGTATCTACGATGTAAAGAAAAAGGATATATTGGAAAAGGTTGAAATCCTTAATAAGTTGTTAAAAGATAATAAGATAGAACTGGAGGTATTACCAGGGGCTGATGTTCACCTGCATGAGGGGATAATAGAGGGACTTAAGAAAGACGAAATATTGACGATAAATAACGGGCGGCGGTACTTGCTCTTAGAATTCCCTTCACAGATAATTCCTGTAGAGGCAAGACAGGTCGTTTTTAAGCTTCAGGTTGCTGGCATTCTGCCAATAATATCTCACCCTGAACGGAATTTTGCAATACAGGATAATCCTGAACTTCTCACTAAATTTATTGAAATAGGAGCGCTTTTACAGGTAACCGCACAAAGCGTAACGGGTGAATTTGGTTCAAGGGAGAAGAAATGCGCACATTGGCTCCTGAAACACAATATGGTGCATGTGCTTGCTACTGACGCACACTCAATAAATGCCAGACCACCTATCTTGTCTATTGCCGTTAAGAAGGCATCAAAATTGCTCGGTGAAGAAAAAAGCAGGGCTTTAGTCTTTGAAAACCCATTGGCTATAATAGAAGGGAGAGAGTTAAGAGTTTAAGAGTCAAGAGTTTAGAGTAAAGGAAATATTTATTCCTTTTTAACTCACAACTTATAACTCACAACTCATAACTTAAATATGAAAATATTAGTCACTGGTGGCGCTGGATTTATTGGCTCTCATATTGTAGATAAAATTATTTTAATGGGGCATGATTGTATCGTTGTAGATAATCTACTAACGGGGAAGGAGCATAATGTTAATCCTAAGGCAATCTTTTATAAAGTGGATATCTCCGATACTGAAGAAATGGAAAGAATCTTCTTAAAAGAACACCCAAACATAGTAAACCATCATGCAGCACAGGTTGATGTCCGCAAATCGGTAAGAGAGCCCGTGTATGATGCAGAGGTTAACATCCTGGGTTCTTTAAATCTTATGGAATTATCAAGGGAGTACAGGGTGGAGAAATTTATATATGCTTCAACCGGGGGGGCGGTGTATGGGGAGCCCCTATATCTCCCGGTTGATGAAGACCATCCTATCTACCCCCTTGCACATTATGGAGTGAGCAAACACACCGTTGAACATTACCTTCATGTCTTTAACGAACTTTACGGCTTCAGGTATACTGTGTTAAGATACGGGAATGTGTATGGGCCAAGGCAGAACCCTTACGGCGAGGCTGGCGTTGTGGCTATATTTAGCGAGCAGATGCTTGCCAGAGAGAGACCCACCATCTTCGGCGACGGTTCTAAAACAAGGGATTACATCTTTATTGATGACGTTGTTGATGCCAATATCTTGGTAATGAATAATCGAGGCGACAATGAGGTCTTTAATCTTGGCTGGGGTAAAGAAGTTTCTGACCAGAAGATATTTGAAGCTGTTAGAGATGCGTTAAAAGTAGATATTAAACCAATCTACGATAAAAAGAGGCCAGGGGAGTTAGATAGGATATGCCTCGACAATAAGAAGATTAAACACTGGCTCGACTGGCAGCCAAAGGTTTCCCTTGAGGAAGGCATAGCCAGAACCACAGCGTGGTACAAAAAGACAAGACAGGCTGAAGGCTGAGGTAAGGGTGGCATGAACACACCCCCTTCCCCCTCTTTTTAGAGGGGAGAAAAGAAAGGGTTTCCCCTCTATTAAGAGGGGAGTTAAAAGCAAGTCCGGGCACACACGCCGAAGGCGTGGGTCGGCTTGCTTTTAACGGGTGTGTTGTCCGTGTTTGTTGATGAGTGGCATGAGAGGCTGAAGATGGAACAAACAATGAAAAATGCAATAAAGTCTGCAAAGGCTGACTATATTGAAATAAGAATTCAAGAAGCAACTGGAACGGGGATAACATACACTGGAAAGGAACTCGAAAACATTTCTGAAAGCGACAGTATGGGTGGGAGTGTTCGTGCACTCGTCAAGGGTGGATGGGGCTTCGTAGCTTTTAATGATATAGATAACTTACTGAGATACGTAGAAATGGCTTGCGAACAAGCAAGGTGCGTATCCGGCAGGGGGACCGCGCTTGCACCTATTCCTGTGGTAAAAGATTCTGTGAAGACAAAGGTAGAAATTGACCCAACAGGGATTGCCCTCACGGATAAGCACGACCTTTGCTACAAGTACAACAACATCATCCTGTCCTCAAAGAACGTTCAAACGTCCAGCGTTCGTTATGCCGATGCCCGTAACACCGTATATTTTGCCAACTCTGAAGAAAGCTCCATTGTACAGGAAACCATCTTTTGTGGTATTTCTGTACTGGCAATAGCAAAGGATGGCATGAATGTGCAAAGGGCGTTTGACTCCGTTGGGGATTTAAGAGGTTACCAGGTTATTCAAAATTTTGAAGAAAGATGTGAAACCGTTACTAAAAGGGCGGTAGACTTGCTCACCGCCGAACCTGTTACAGGCGGAGTATACACGGTAATCGCCGACCCGAGGCTTTGCGGTGTATTTGTTCACGAAGCATTCGGACATTTGAGCGAGGCAGATTTTGTATATGAGAACAAAAAGATGCGTGAGATTATGACGCTCGGAAAACGGTTTGGCTACGATGCCCTCTCAATAGTTGATGACGGCTCACTCGTCGGGGAGGCAGGGTACAACAAGTATGACAGCGAAGGCACACCAACGCAAAAGACCTACTTGATAAAGGATGGTATTCTCGTAAACCGCCTCCACTCAAGGGAAACGGCTGCAAAAATGGATGAGAAGCCTACAGGTAATGCCCGTTCCATAAGCTACGCATACCCACCCATCGTTCGTATGACAAATACCTATATGGAACCACGAGAGTGGACATTTGAGGAAATGCTTGCCAACACGAATGATGGTGTCTATGCAATTGGCGCCCTCGGTGGACAGACCAACATGGAGATGTTTACATTCAGCGCAGAGGAGGCTTACAGAATCAGGAATGGTAAGCTATGTGAAAAGCTTAGAGATGTTGTACTAACAGGAAACGTCTTTGAGACGCTAATGAATATAGACGCCATAGGCAACGATCTGAGGCTTTTTGGAGGATTGGGCGGTTGTGGCAAGGGGGCGCAATCACCGCTACGGGTTAGCGATGGTGGTCCGCATGTGAGAATCAGGGACGTTGTTATCGGCGGTAGGTAGAGATGCAAAATTTTGCGTCTCTACTCGCAATTCCTATGGATATAACTGAACTCTTGCAATTCGCTCGAAGAGAAGGGGCATCTGACCTACACATCAGTTCGGGCGAATCACCCATGGTAAGGATTCTTGGAGAGTTGAACCGGATAGACGTCTCTCCGCTGAGCAAGGAAACCGTCCACAGGATGCTATATGGCATCCTCACGGATGAACAAAAAAAGACCTTTGAGGAAACACATGAGATTGATTTTGCGCTGGTACTGCACAACATTGGCCGATTCAGGGTCAATGCCTTTGTTCAACACCGTGGCGAATCAATAGTATTCAGGTATATTCCTGATAATATACCTACATTTGAAGCGCTTAGATTACCAGATATACTTGCCGATATATCAAGGAAAGAAAATGGGCTTGTACTTGTAACAGGGCCAACGGGATGTGGAAAATCAACTACCTTGGCGGCTATGATTGACATTATCAATAACGAAAAAAAGGGGCATATTATAACTATTGAGGACCCGATAGAGTTTTTACATGAATCAAAGAATTGCCTGGTTAATCAGCGTGAACTTGGCGCCCATACCAACAGCTTTGCTAATGCCCTCAGGGCAGCCTTGCGGGAAGACCCGGATGTGATACTGGTTGGCGAGATGCGAGACCTTGAAACCATTTCCCTTGCACTGATAGCGGCAGAGACAGGGCACCTTGTGCTGTCAACCGTTCATACATCCAGCGCACCAAAGACGGTTGACAGGATTATTGATGTATTTCCTCTGACGCAGCAGAATCAAATTCGCACTACATTCTCTGAGTCCATCCTCGCCATAATCTCCCAGAATCTTATTAAACGAGCCGATGAGAAAGGAATGGTTCCTGCCGTTGAAATAATGATTGGAACCCCAGCCATCAGAAACCTTATCAGGGAAGGAAAGGTTGCGCAGATTGCTACAGTTATACAGACAAGCAGACAACAAGGCATGCAAACAACGGACTATGCTTTAAAGAAGCTTTTTGAGCAGGGTATTGTTGAGAAAGAGGAAATAATAAACCTCGTTAGCAGCCCAAACTTCTTTTAAAATTAATAGGTCTACGGTAGACAACAACGTTTATTCCGCCTCAGGGGGATTGATTTCAACGGACATAAAGTCCGTTGTCTACCAGATTTGCACTAATTACCCTCAACTCAATACTAAAGTTGAAGGAATACAAAATGATATTAGAAGACCTCCTTAAGGAAATGAAGAGGCGTGACGCATCAGACCTTTATGTGACCTGTGGGCTTCCACCCATTTACCGTGTAGAAGGGGTCATGAGTCCATGTGGCAGCGACAACCTCGATTCCCAAGAAATACTCGAACTCGCCGATTCCATGATGAATGAGGAAGAGGAAAATGAATTTACCGAGAAGCGAGAGATGAACCTTGCCCTTTCGTACCCAGGTTTGGGAAGGTTTCGAATAAACCTTTTCTACCAGCGAAACTCCGTGGGTTTTGTTGTGCGCCAGATAAGGCTCGACATCCGCAGTATAGAGGAACTGGGATTGCCCCCTATCCTCAAGGACGTAGTAATGGCAAAGATGGGTCTCGTACTGATAGTTGGACCCACTGGCTCGGGGAAGTCCACCACGCTGGCATCCATGATTGAGCATAGAAATACTAATACACAGGGGCACATCATCACAATAGAAGAACCAATAGAATTCCTTTTCAAACATAAACAATCTATAATCACACAGAGGGAGATTGGTATTGATACGCTTTCATATGCTGATGCCTTAAAGAATGCTTTCAGGCAGGCGCCGGATGTGATTCTAATAGGTGAGGTACGAGATACAGAAACAATGAATGCTGCGCTTACATTTGCAGAAACAGGTCACCTTTGTCTGGGTACCTTGCACGCAAATAACGCTAATCAGGCAATTGAGCGAATAATAAACTTCTTCCCTCACGAAAGACACGAACAAATACATCTTCTCCTTTCTCTTTACTTGAAGGCAATTATTTCCCAACGACTTATTCCCTCGCTGGATGGCAAAAGGGTAGCCTCCACGGAGATTCTTCTGGATACAGCCAGGGTCAAGGACCTCATCTTAAAAAGAGAAATCCACTTGCTTAAGGACGTCATGGCAAGGGGAAATCAAGAAGGGATGATGACCTTTGACCAGTCCATCTTTACACTTTACAAGGATGGAAAAATAAGTTACGAGAATGCGCTGGCTTACGCCGATAGCCCAAATGACCTCCGCCTGAAGATAAGAACAGAAGGGTTAGAGGTTGTGGAGAACGAAGGTAAAAAGCCTGCATTCAAATTGAAGAATTAACACTCACAAGGTACACATTATGGGGTGGCATGAACATACCCCCTTCCCCCCTCTTCTTAGAGGGGAGCATACACGCGTGCTTTTCCCCTCTATTAAGAGGGGATTAAGGGGTGTGTTTATCCATGCCAAGGAAGGGCTTTAATGAATAATATTGAGGAAAAAATCCTTGAATCTGCCCTTAAAAAAGCTGATTCTGCCGAGGTTATTTTTGAACAGGGCGAAACAAGGTCTATCAGCTTCGAAAATAACAAGCTAAAATATGTCAATACCAGGTCAATCCGAGGAATAGGCTTAAGAATTATTAAGAACGGCAGGATTGGTTTCTCAAGCACTACAGACCTGAGAAAACCAGAACGATTAGTTGCAAATGCCATTGAAAGCGCCGGGTTCGGGCAGGAAGCAAAATTTGAATTCCCTTCGCAAACAAATCTTCCTGAAGTAGAGACGTTTGATGATAATGTGGTTAGCTATCCTGTAGAAGAGGCTATTGAACTGGGCCGTAATGCCATTGATGCAGCATTAACCGTTAATCCTGATTATGAGTGCAGTGTGGAGGTTGGAAAAGGCGTTGGCTCGAGGCGTTTGATTAATTCAAATGGACTTGATATCTCAAGACAAGCTACACATTTTGCCATGGGCATTGACATCTTGCTTGTGAAGGGGCAGAGTTTAATCTGGACAAGCGAAGGGGAGAGTTCACGAAGGCTTTCTACCGACCTCAAGAAGCATGTGAAGAAGGCAGTTGAGCATCAGAAATTGGCAGAAAAGGAGGTGCAAATTGGCACTGGAACTTATCCAGTAATCTTTACCCCGAGAGCCGTGCATACGGCGCTTGCAACCTTTGAGGTAGGATGTAATGGCAAGGTTGTCCAGAAGGGCGCTTCACCACTTGCGGGAAAGCTTGGCGAAAAAATCATTGATGAACGGGTTAGCATCTATGACGATTCTACCATTGATTACGCTGATGGCAGTTTTCCATTCGATGGGGAAGGTACCCCAGCCCAAAAAACACCACTCATTGAAAATGGTACACTAAAAAATTATATCTACGACCTCCAGACCGCAGGCATGATGAATGCAAAGTCCACCGGTAATGGAGCAAGAGGCTTTGCCTCACAGCCTGCCCCCGGTTGTACCAATATCATAATTGAACCTGGCGATATGGCATTTGAAGATATGATTGCCGATATGAAGCAAGGTCTCCTTGTTGAGCAGGTATTAGGAGGGGGGCAGAGCAACGTCCTTGCAGGAGAATTCTCTGTCAACATAGACCTCGGCTTCCTTATAGAAAACGGAGAGATTATCGGTCGTGCCAAAGACTGCATGATTGCCGGCAACGCCTTTGATATATTTAATAATATTATTGCGCTGGGCAATAAAGCTGAGTGGCATGGCTCAACAAAGTTGCCCCACTTTTACTTCCGGGCGTTGAATGTTGTGGGGTAACAGTAAATAGGGAAAGCACAAAAGCAAGGACAAAGTCTTTAATTGTTAATTGACAAATCAGCTTCTATTTGTTAACCTTCTTTTAGGGTAAGGCAATGGAAGATAGATTTAAGGGGTATCTTAAATAAGGATGCTTATTATGGCAGTAATTGGCGAAGACGTTTACAACATTATTAACCACTTAGTGAAAGAGGGTGACCTAAACAGCAAAATCTGCAAGATTCTGGAGAAGGAAATTAGAAGAAGAATTACTGAGTATGAGCTTATTGATAGGGGATTTCAAAAAAAGTACGGAATGCCTCTTAAGGAGTTTGAGAAAAATGAGGTCATAAAGCAAAAAGGTTATTCCTTCGAGGTAGAAAGCGACTACTATGACTGGGATGCTACTGTGGATGCCATAGACATGCTTAAGGAGGACCTGAAGAAGCTTTGTCAGAAGGCTTAGATATTAATACTCTTGAGAAGAATGTCAAAAGGATAGTTTCAAAGTTTCCCTTTATCCAAAAGGCTCAAACCCTCCTCAAAACTACTCACACCATCAAGATGCGCTTAGATGTGACAGAAGAATGTTTTATCCAAATTTATTATAACATTCAAAGGGATAATACAAGTTATGTGGTCATCTTGGGAGGGAAAAGAATTTATGGAAGAGATTGTCCTCGTGGTAACTGGCATAGGCATCCTGAAGAAAATCCTGAAGGGCATGATTCCTCCCTCGAGGGTTCAAGAAAAGTTAAGCTCGAAGAGTTCCTTCTTGAAACTCAGGAAATTCTTTTGAAAAAAGGAATCCTCTAAGGTAAATCATGGTAACTGTATTTTAATATTGATTGTTGCAAAACTTCTTCCACAAAGCCCGTTTTTCTTTACTGAGAAAGGCATTCACAAACTCATTGGCATCCTCAAGCCATTGTAACTTTTCCTCAGGCGAAAGCCCTTTAAAAGCTTCTAAATTTTCTTTAGAAGGTTTGTAACTAAATCCCTTCTTTCCTGGTTTATCGGAATTGGATTTCATTTCATAACATCTCTAATTCATCAAGGGCGTCAATATCCGCTAAATCCTGCGGTCTTCCTGAAATGCTCTTTAACCGCTTGAGATGTTCCTTTGAAATAACAGGGATCCTTATTCCCTTTGCAGTCATTATCTTTTTGTCTCGTTCAATCTCGCCATAATCTATTGGTTCATCTACAAACACATCAATTAACCTATTCTTCATTTGGGGATGATAGAAACTAAACACCTGCATACCCTTTTCATCTTTCCAGCGTTTTCTGTTAGCAGGGTCTATAAATTCTTCAGCCTGCACGGGTGGTTTTGGTCTATACCCTAACTCTTTGAGGGCAGAAATAAATTTTGTGAGATTCTCCTGGGTCATTTCAACCATTAAATCCAGGTCAGCCGTTAGCCTTACTACCCCGTGGAGTACCAACGCTACACCTCCAACTACGACGTAATGGACTTTTCTATCATTAAGTTTTAAGAAGACGTCTTCATAATACATAACTCCTAGCTCCGAACTTTTAACTCATAACTCCTCAGGATGCATTCCTCGCCGCGCTTTATTGCAAGCCTGTTTATCTCAAAAAGAGAAGCCTTCTTGCCAGTCAACATGCCTTGAAGGCAGTCAAGGAGCTTTGCAGCGGGAACTATTTTTTTTACGGCATTATAAGCGCCCGTCATTACCATGTTTGATACCAGCAC
>JACQHT010000238.1 GCA_016198835.1 Planctomycetota bacterium
ACATCCTTGAATCTAATGGGTCTTCTTCTATGGCTACTGTTTGTGGCGGCATTCTGTGTCTAATGGATGCAGGCGTCCCAATTAAAGACCCTGTCGCTGGAATTGCAATGGGTCTTGTCAAGGAAGGCAATGAGATAGCAATACTTTCAGATATCCTCGGTACAGAGGACCATTTTGGGGATATGGACTTTAAGGTGGCAGGCACGCAAAAGGGTATAACTGCCATTCAAATGGATATGAAGATTTCCGGAATTGATGATAATATTTTAACAAGAGCCCTTGCACAGGCCAGGGAAGGCAGACTGTTTATATTACGTGAGATGTTAAAAGCCATTGATAGACCACGTAAAGAGATTTCTGTTCATGCACCACGGCTCATACAGATTAAGATAAGAACAGAAAAAATAGGGATGATTATAGGTCCCGGTGGAAAAACAATCAAGAAGATACAGGAAGAAACAGGCGCCCGTATCGAAATTGATGACGATGGCACTGTGAAGATTTCCTCGCCCATTAGCGCTAATGCCGAGAAAGCGCGTATGCAGATAGAAAGGATGACTGAAGAGATACAGATTGGTAAGACCTATACCGGTAAGGTATTATCCACAAAGGAATATGGCGCATTTGTGGAGGTGCTTCCTGGACAGGATGGACTTGTTCACATTTCTGAACTCTCCGATGGTTATGTTGAAAAGGTTGATGATGTAGTCAAGGTTGGAGAAGAAATTACGGTAAAGGTCGTTGGGATTGACGACCAGAAGCGAATTAAGCTTAGCAGGAAGGCAGCTTTAAAAGAACAACATCTTTCCAATGTCTAATAATGAGTCGGGAGCGCTAAGTTTTGAGTCCTGAGTCCAGGCTCCTGACTCTATACGCTCGACTCAGAACTCATTCTTTTGGTATAGGAGGTGAAAAGCGCAGCAAAAACAAATTTAGTAGTAGCAGTATCCTGACTTCGTGTGCTTAGTTGTAATAGTTGTAAGTGTTTTTAAATAAGGAGAGAAGAATGGCAACCGGCAAGTCAACCGGCAAGGTAAAATGGTTTGATGCAAAGAAGGGGTTTGGTTTTATCGAGCAAGAGGGTGGGGTAGATGTCTTCGTTCACTATTCAAATATTGTTGGTGAAGGATTCAAGACATTGGTGGATGGTGAAAAGGTGGAATTTGATGTCGTTCAGGGTAATAAAGGGCTGCAGGCTCAGAATGTAGTCAAAACCGATTCCGCCTCGTAGAGTTATATACACTATAATGAGCCGGGAAGCCGATAAAGTACATTAATCTCTTCCTGGCTCATTTTGTTGGTACGGTAGACAACGGACTTTATGTCCGTTGAATCAACGCGCCCACGAAGTGGGCACCCTAACCCCGTTGTCTACCGAATTCTGGAAGATATTAATCTGTATCAGTAAGTCAAAAATGGAAAAGAAGCACATCGAATCTGAACGCATTTCTGACGTGGCAATGCTGGTTGGGGGGTTGGCGCATGAGATAAAGAATCCTTTAAGTACTATGAGCGTCAATTTGCAGCTATTGAAAGAGGAAATTCAGGATGATGATACGGATAAGGGAAGGAGGATATTAAAGAAGATTCAAGTCTTGCAAAAAGAATCATCGAGGCTGGAAGAGATTCTCAATGATTTTTTAAGATTTACAAAAGAACAAGAGTTAGAGCTTGAAGAGCATGATATAAATACTGTTGTGGACGAAGTTCTTGACTTTATTGCGCCAGAGGCACAACTTCAATCAATAAAAATACTTAAGCTATATGACCCTTCATTGCCAAAATGCTTTATTGATAATAATCTTGTGAAGCAAGCAATCTTGAATATCCTTATTAACGCACAGGAAGCCATGCCTGAAGGCGGCATCCTGACAGTTAAGACCTCGTTAAACGAGAGAACAATTCCGTGTACAAGACAGCACACGCCCTCTTTAGTGAAAAGCATCCGCCTTAGGCGGATTGAGGGACTTGCTTTTTACCCTGCGATTCAAATAGATTTTGCGGATACTGGCGTTGGGATACCTTCCGATAAAATCAATAAGATATTCCAGCCGTATTTTTCTACAAAGAAGACTGGAACCGGCCTTGGATTACCTACTGCAAAGAGAATTATTGAAAGGCACAAAGGAGCCCTTACAGTTCACAGCAAAGAAGGTGGAGGAACTAAATTTTCCATTCGTTTACCATTAATTAGCAAATACGTTAGGAAAAGGGTTGGAGCTACATAGGCAAGTGTTATGAAAAGGGTTAGCATATTGGTAATTGATGATGAGGAAAATCATGCAGAGGCTACTGCTGAGACTCTAAGGCGCGTTGGCTATAAGTGTAATATAGCAACGAGAGGGAAAGATGGATTGAAAGCCATTGAGAATAGTGATGTAGATATTGTAGTAACTGATTTAATTATGCATGACCTTAGTGGTATGGAGATACTTAAAGCTGCAAAGAAAAAATGCCCCGAAACGGAGGTAATAGTGATAACGGGTTACGGAACGGTAGAAAATGCCGTATCCGCTATGCAAAATGGCGCAACAACCTTCCTCCTTAAACCAGTTAATATTGAACAACTTAGAACAGTTGTTGATAGCGCCGTACAAAAACAAAGTCTTTTTAGGAACAACATAGAACTCAAAAAGCAAATAGACGAAAAATTCGGCTTCTCCGGTATTATTGGAAACAGCCAGAAAATGCACCGCATTTTTAACATTCTAAAGCAAATTTCTCCAACCACAGCCACCGTCCTGATAATGGGAGAGAGCGGCACTGGTAAGGAACTCATAGCAAGGGCTATCCATCACAATAGCCCTCGAAAGGATAATCCCTTCGTAGTGTTAAATTCCGCAGCTATCTCAGAAAGTCTGCTTGAAAGCGAACTTTTTGGTCACGAGAAGGGCGCCTTTACTGGTGCAATATATCAAAGGAAAGGAAAATTTGAACATGCCGATGGTGGAACCTTATTCCTCGACGAGGTGGGTGACATGCCATTATCTACCCAGGTAAAATTACTCAGGGTGATTGAAGACGGCAAGATTGTGCGGGTTGGTAGCAATGACCCGACAAGTGCGGACGTTCGTATAATTGCCGCAACAAACCAGGATTTACCTAAATTGGTCAAGGAAAACAAGTTTAGGGAAGACCTTTACTTCCGCCTCAATGTTGTCTCACTCAAGCTGCCACCGCTAAGGGAAAAGCAGGATGATATTCCATTATTGATAGATGCTTTCATCAAAGACCTTTCGGGTATTCATGGAAAGCATATTATAGGCATGACCCCTGAGGCACGAAGGGTACTTTATAGTTATAATTGGCCTGGCAATGTAAGAGAATTAAAAAATTGCATTGAGAGTATGGTGGTGATGAGCTTCGATGATGTTCTGGATATTGATGATTTACCCGATTACCTGAGCAGAAGCCATGAAACCCTTCCACCTGTCAGTACCTTGCGTCCAGGAATGTCTTTGGCTGAGGCAGAAAAGGAGTTAATTAAAGATACACTATCTTCATTTGGTGGTAATCGGGAGGAATCTGCAAGGGTGTTAGGCATTGGCGAACGAACGCTTTATAGAAAACTTGATAAATATGGATTAAAGTAACTGTGTATTATACCGTACATCATATTTAGAACCGCTTGCAAAGAAACATCAAATATGGTATACTAATAATGGAATTGGAGGTGGTTTTTTAGGAGCTTTTCGTTCCTAAGCAGCATCCCCAACGTGCTGTCTCCTTTTCCACCTCCGATTCCATGTCAGAACAAAGAACACCCAATAATGGGTGTTCTTTTTTTGCTTTTATATTATTTGCTTCTTACGGTAGGAATAGGGGTTACATCTTGATTTGTGATTTATTAGTGATTTTCTTATGATATTCTTGGTATTTTTACTCTACGGCAATACAATGGCACATAGAAATATGAAGGCGCTTTACATCATGTAATTTAGCGTAGCAATGAACGTAGAAGCATCGTTACCTTACTCTTTGTAGAAAGGATTCTCTACATAATCTCCATTAAACCTTTTCATATGCTCCATAGCATCCGGTCTTTGCTGGAAGACATGTATTCTATTATCATTGGCTTCGTTTGTCACCAATTCGCTCTCAACAAAATATGCTACTTCTGAACTAATTTCTGTGCCGCGTATCTCGTCCCTTACTATTACCTTTTCTACTTTTTCTATATTGGGATTAAACCAACTAACCGCACAATAAATGGAACAAAATTTCTTTTCTGTACCATCCTTAAGATAAATTTTAACCTCGTATATAGGCGGTACTATTGAGCCATCATAAGCGCATCTTGATGTACGGTAATATTTTTGATAAGTTGTACCTCCGATAGCAATTATGATTAATGCCACAAAAAATATAATTATAAACCTTTTCATGCCATTCGCTTTACAAGATTATTAGATGTGTACTTACCATTAGAACCGCGCCGAGGAGGCACAATATGGAGAAACCGAGCAACCTCTTTAAAGTGCCATCAACAATTACCTCTATATCCTTCTCAGCATAACCTCTACAAATAAGGGTCAAAAGCAATATCCAGCCAATGCCATAAGTACCCAAGATGAAAAGTCCTAAGATAATAGGTGCATCGGGTACAAGTCCATTTCCAATAAAACAATACATGCAGTGATGGTAGGGTAACTGCATTAACCTCGGCGATATAACCTCAAAGAATGATAAAATGACAACAAGGGCGTTAATAGCCCCCAGCGTTATCGCTACGGAAATGGCAACTTTTTTCCACAAGGTATTTAACCCAACGATACCCTGCCATAGCATATAAGCAAGTAAGCTTATAAGGGTGAGATTGGTAGTATAGTAGACAGGCAAAAGATTTTTCTCATAATGACCACCCAGGACTGCCCTTGGTATCATCGCCGATGCCCTTACTGGGATGTCATAAAATGTGGCGCAGCAAGAAACTGTCATAAGTGGCTTCATGCGGATAAAATAATATAAATCCCCGATAGAATCGGCTAATATAACTATACTGATAACTGCAAGAAGTGCAAACTTTCTTACGGCAAGAGGGGATGTATTTGTTTGATTATCTATATAGTAAAGTAGAAACCATCCGCCCATTGCAAAAAAGGCGATTGGTTTTATAATCTGGAGAAACCAGACTGTGTGAGGAAAAATCTGGGTAACCCCAAACATACACATAGCACCCGGCACTTCTGGAACATAACTTCTCAATGTAAAGTAGAAAAATGGCCAGGATGCCATTCTTACCGCAAGGATAACGCAGGCTATAAGGAGGACAAGGTATCCAGTCCTTTCAAGCCTTCCTTTCATCTCGCTGTTGTTTTCTTTTTCCCAATTCGTGACAAGCTTGTATGAAAGTGGTAATATTATTGCCCCGATAACGAGGGATACGGCAGCGGCAAATAACATTATAAAGGTGTAAACGTTAATAATCATAAGTGAGGGTGGCATGGACAAATCCACCAAACCGATAGGTGGACTCGCCAATCTTTTTGGCGAGCTTGTTTGTCCGTGCTCAAGCATTTTTTAAAGAAGTAACCCTGCTTTCATCTTATAAACAACGTCAGCCTTCTTCGCCAGGTCTTCATAGTGGGTAGAAACAATTATCGTTCTGCCGTTATTTTGTAACTCCTTCAGTATAGATGCTAATGTTTCTACAGATTCTGCGTCAATGTTTGAAGTTGGTTCATCGGCAATGATTATCTCCGGGTTGTTAATAAGCGCCCTGGCAATAGAGACCTTTTGTTGCTGTCCACCGCTTAATTCCTCAGGGGTGTGGTAAAGCCTCTCGCCAAGACCAAATTTTTCTAAAAGCGATTTTGCTTTGCCAAAGCGCTCTTTTAGCCCATATCCTAAAGGAATTAATGGATAAGCTACGTTTTCCCAACTTGTCAGCCTCGGAAGGAGGTTAAAGTTCTGGAAGACAAAACCAATCTTTTCCCTCCGTAACCTTGAAAGCGCTGTGTCAGAATAGGCTGTTATGTCTTCTCCGTATAGAGATACAGTGCCCATTGTAGGTCTATCTAATGTGCCAATAAGACTTAGAAGTGTAGTCTTTCCTGAGCCTGACGGTCCACTAAAAACCACAAAGACATTCTTACGTATCTCCAGATTGATGTCTGCAATTGCTTTAACCTCATAAGGTTTATTCTCATAGTATACCTTACATAGGTTTTCTACCTTAATGATTGTATCCATTTTCGTGTTTCGTGTTTCAGATTTCGAGTTTAGAGTTATTACCTCATTGAATCCACAGGCGGCACGGTAGCTGCCCTCCATGTTGTGTAAAAGCAACCTACCATTGTTATAATGAACGAGAGGAAAAAGGCTATGACTGTTGGCAATGGAAGGAATTTAGCAGGTACCGTGAATTTTGGCAGCATCCCAATCTCTGCGATAAAGAACTGGCTTATTATAGCGCCATTAAAAACCTTCATCCAGAGGAAGGATAATAGCAGCGCCAACACCGCCCCTATCAGGCTTATCAATAACTGTTCAAATGATATGAGTTCAAGTATTTCGGTTGTTTGCCATCCAGTGGCTTTTAATATACCAACCTCACGCCTTCTTTCTGTAAGCCCAAAACCAGACGCTACAAGCACAGCGGGTATTCCGAGGGCAAAGGCAAGTAAGTATAAGACGGTAAAAATACCCCCCTTTAGCGCAAAACCTCTATTAAAATAATTCCTGACAATTTGTTTATCCTGAAGCCTGTAAGGTTTATCCTTCAGGATTTCGAGTATGTCCCTCGCAATCTCAGAGTTATGCCCCGGCAGGGTAAATAATTGAATATCGCTAAACATGCCCTTTGCATTAAACAATTCACCAGCAACCTCTAAGGACATAAGTATAAGATTAGAACTCCAGATACCAGATTTGGCGGAGAATATTCCAACCACAGTAAAGGTCTTACGTTTTTGTGTTTGCATGCTAAACTTATCACCAATATTTAATTTAAAGTAATCGGCAAGACCTTTACCAATGACAACCTCCTCTTTCCCTGCCGAGAAAAGCCTCCCGGTGATGCTATGAAAAAAATCAGGTGTATCTTCTTTGTTTATTCCAACGATAACTGCAAGTTTATTTTGAAGGAATCCCCTGCCTATAATTCTGGGGACTGCTCGTGTGACTCCGTAAATATTTTTTATTTTTTCGAAGTATTGTGCTGGTATGGGAGCATTCTTGCCGAACTCGTCGAGGGTAAGGTATAAATCTCCTCCTTTTTCAACAGAGATAAGGGAATGTGACCATACCCCTTCTGAGATGGCAATTGCCGTAATAAACGGGAAAAGTATAGCAACAAGACATAAGACAACGACTATCGTTTTTGTCCTGTTTCTTGCGAGGTTTTTATTTGCAAGGACAAGAAATTCTATATGCCGTTTCAATCTACTTTCTCAAATACAGGTATTTCTATTAATGCGCCATTCTTTGCATCTCCTTTGAAGAAGGAGACAGTTCCGCTGTGGTCGGGGCAGTAGCAATAGCCTCCCGGTATGGGCCATTCGATGCATGTGCAAACTGGTTCAATACGTTCATCGAAGTTGATGTAGCACCATGTCGGGGTCTTAGAAGCGCCCATGCCAACCCCGCATACCAGTTGCTGGAAGTCTTCCACAATATCAAGATTTCTCTTGCTCCAGACAAAGAAATCGTAAGCGAAAAGGATGTTCACGAGGATAAAAAATCCAATCAGTATAGCTAATAATCGCATGCCCTCTCTGCCTTTTCCCCATCTTGGGAGAACTATTTTTCTGCTATTAATTTCTTAACGCCTTCCAAACCTAAAATCCTTCCTTTGTGCGTCTTAACGAATTGTTCCGCATCTTGCCTTGACGAAAAAGCAAGAAGCGATGGGGGCATTGAGCCTCTCGGTATTACATCGCTATGGGCAACAAAGGTCGCAGTATTTATATCAATAAAATTTGCATTGTTGTAATCAGTCGTTTCAATTGCGCTTACCTTATCCTTAAGATTTTCTTTAAGCATGTTTGCACATGAAAAACTACAAGCATATTTCTCGGGTTGCCCGTCTGTGGCTGGCACGCTCAGTTTTACCTTGTATTTAGTTTCTGACTTGCTAACGTCCATCCCACACATATCACATATAAATGCGGGTAATTCCCTTTTGGCACACCCTGTAATGCCAAACACAACGGTAAGACAGATATATAGACAACAGATTACAGACACCAGACATCTGTTATCTATGTTCTGTGTTCTTTGTTCTGTGTTCTGTTCGCCCATGACCCATTACCTATTACCTATCGTCTTAAGTATTTTATGCAAAAAATCTTTTATTTCAATATAAATTCAGCGGCTCAAATTATTAACATGGCGTCTCCGTAACTATAAAACCTGTACCTTTCTTTTTTTGCTATTTCATAAGCAGTAAGAATTTCTTTCCTTCCAGCAAATGCGGAGACCAGAAGTAGTAAGGTTGTTTTGGGCAGATGAAAGTTTGTTATTAATACATCAACAACTTTAAATCTGTACGGAGGGTAGATAAACAAGTTCGTCCAGCCAGATGATACCTCTGTCGTGCCACTCCTTGCTGTAGCTTCAAGGACACGGCAGGATGTTGAACCAACCGCAATTATTCGTCTTCCTTCCTTCTTAGCCTGTGATATAACGGATGCAGACTTCTCAGGAAATTCATAGTATTCCCTTTGCATAACGTGTTTCTCGATGTCCTCAAACTCGATTGGTAAAAAGGTGCCTGGTCCGACATGGAGCGTAACAAAGACTATTTCTATGCCCCTGCAT
>JACQHT010000241.1 GCA_016198835.1 Planctomycetota bacterium
ACATTCCTTAAGGGCTTCGTTTGCCTTCTCTATCCGTTCAGTCAGTTCCCCGCTATTATAAAGTGCAATATAAGATAGCTTCATAGTTCATAGCTCGTAGCTTTTTAGATTTTACTCGCTTCTTATTTCATAGTAAAATAGATTTGTAGGCAAGTCAATTAAATTGTGACGCAGTCTTAAAATGGCGTTATTTGAGGTTTGACATTTAAATTTATCGTGCTATACTAACGATAGATAGGTTCGAGGCAATGGGCGATAGGCTATGGATGATAGGTTAGGTAATGGCCTATTGCCTATGGCCCATTGTCTATCGCCTCATCATTGAGGTTTTGTTAAATGAAAGAAAAGTTGCAATTCTCAATTACTTACGTAATCATAGCGATGTTAGTGTTATATGCGCTCTCGGGTCGGCTTTCACCTACCCTTGCAACCACCAAAATTCCTTACAGTGAATTTAAGAAAATGATTCAGAGCGAGGAGTTTGACGAGGTTACTATTGGAACCACAAAGATTACAGGGACCGTTAAGAGAGGTGAGGATGAAAGAAAGCCTGCAAAAAAATACGAGACCCAAAAGGTAGATGACCCCACCCTTGTCAAGGAATTAGAAGAACACAATGTTAAGTTCTCAGCCAGCGAAGACGATACCTGGTTAGAGAGGGTCTTCTTAGTATGGATTTTACCGTTCGTTATATTCTTTTTTGTATGGAGGTTCATTGCTAAACGAATGGGTCCCGGCACAAGCCTGATGGCAATAGGAAAGAGCAAGGCAAAGGTCTATATTGATAAGGATACAGGTGTTTCTTTTAATGATGTAGCCGGGGTGGATGAGGCTAAGGAGGAGCTTAAGGAGGTCATAGACTACCTGCAAAATCCCCAGAAATACCAAAGGCTTGGTGGAAAGATACCAAAGGGTGTTTTACTGGTGGGGCCACCAGGTACAGGCAAAACCCTGCTTGCAAAGGCGGTTGCGGGAGAGGCGAAGGTGCCATTCTTTAGTATAAGCGGTTCGAGTTTTGTAGAGATGTTTGTTGGCGTGGGGGCATCGAGGGTTAGAGACCTCTTTACGCAGGCACAGGAAAAAGCCCCCTGCATCATATTTATAGATGAGCTTGATGCCCTGGGCAAGGCAAGGGTTGCAGCGCCTATAGGTGGTGGACATGAAGAGCGTGAACAAACCCTTAACCAGCTTCTTGTTGAAATGGATGGCTTCGATACCCAGAAAGGGGTTATTATAATGGCCGCTACCAACAGACCAGAAATCCTCGACCACGCATTGCTGAGGCCTGGCAGGTTTGACCGACAGGTATTGGTAGATAGACCTGATATAAAGGGCAGGGAAGAAATTCTGAAAATTCATGCCAAAGGTGTAAAGCTTTCAAAAAATGTTGACCTGAAGGTCCTTGCTGCCAGGACTCCTGGATTTGTTGGTTCAGACCTGGCAAACGTGGTTAATGAAGCGGCGCTTCTTGCCGCCAGAGTGGGTAAAGAGTCTGTAGAGATGAGCAACTTTGAGGAGGCTATAAACAGGGTCGTTGCAGGGCTTGAAAAGAAAAAGCGGGTGATGAGCAAGAAAGAACAGGAAATCATCGCCTATCACGAATCTGGTCATGCCCTGGTAGCCGAATCTGTTCCTAACGCTGACAGGGTACACAGGATTTCGATTATACCGAGGGGTATAGCTGCTCTCGGCTACACACTCCAATTACCCACAGAAGACAGGTATCTTTTGACAAGGTCTGAACTGCTTGACAGGCTTGCCGTACTATTAGGCGGAAGGGTCGCCGAGGAGATTGTTTACAATGAGGTCTCTACCGGGGCGCAAAACGACCTTGGACGAGCAGCCGATATCGCAAGGAGCATGGTAAAGGAATACGGCATGAGCGAAAAACTCGGTCCTATAACCTTTGAGAATGGCAGAAGGTCATACCTTATGGAGATAGGGTTTCAAACACGTCCTGAGTACGGTGAGGATACCGCCAAGGCGATTGATGAGGAGGTTAAAAAGATAATTACTGACGCCCACGTGAGGGTAAGGAAGATACTTGAGGATAAGAGGGACAAACTTGAGAAGATTGCAAAACTGCTGCTTGAGAAAGAAGTCGTTGAAGCCGATGAGCTGAAGAAGATACTGGCAAGTGAAACAGAACCAGCAAAAAGCGGAAGTTGAGAAGTTGAGAAGTTAGGAACTTCTTAACTTCCTAAGTTCCCATTTTCTTAACTTCTGCCTTTAACCTACTCTTCCATAAACCATAACTTATCCCTTTCGTCGTAGTGGATATTAAAAAGTAAACCGTCATCTGTTTTGATAGTAAATCGCCTTCTTAATTCCCCACTTGTACTTTGTTCAAGGCTTGAACTTAATATTTCTTTTACGTTGTAAATTTTGCCTTTATAAGTAAACCTGGTGGGTCTTTCGTCTGCTTTATACCCGGAGTACGATGATACTTTAATTGGTGCTCTCGTCATTTTACAACGTAATTGCACCTCAGATGGGTAGATTATGATTTTGAATCTGGGTCTTTGGGCGCTGTGTCCTTATCGCCGGATGCACCGTCTGTATGCCCTTCCGAAGGTAATGTAAGGTCTGTCGTTTGCTGTTCAGCATCAGGTCTTGGTCTTTCTTCCGTCCACCCGTCGTCCTTTGCATCGAAGGTTAATATCCTATTATTAGTAGTTACTGTGGCAAAGTTTCCACCAGTTGCAATGTCCTTAATCGTTTCGCCAGCATACAGGTTTTGTGGAAGCCATGTTTGCTTTTGAAAAGAAAAGGCTAATAGTCGGGCATTTGTTCTGACAAAAATAAGATTATCGCTAATATCGGACGACAGAATTTGTTCCAGGAAAGAAACAAGTTCAAAATTCCATTTAATGGAAGTTGCGGTATAGGCATAAACCCTTCTTTTTGCAATAGCCACAGCCATATTTGACGATACCTTTATCTCATTTGGAAAAACATCTTTGTTGAAGAAGGTTTCGAAGGATGTCCATGCATTGTTAGTTGCATTAAAGCCCAGTAGTTTGCGGTTAGTGAGAACAGCCCCTACCTTCCCTTTCGAGACCGCAGAAGTTACTGACTCACCCTCTTTGAGTTTTTCAACCACCCTGACATTTGTTAATGTATTCAGCCCGGTAATTTCATCCCCGGTTACTTCTATTTTTATAATGTCGTTGTTGGTATCGGTGGGTAATTGGGTATCAGAATGGGCGGCATTTAAGAAGCTAACAATAAAAAAGCATATAACGTTCCAAAATGTTAGTTTGCACATTTAATGAATTCTTCTCCTTCCAAAAGTTTTTCTAGTTAAAAGCAGGTTCAACCTTGAAGGTTGAACCAACAGAATATTTCCAATTCTTATGCAGGGTATCATAACCTGAATATTTTGTCAACAAGGATTAATTAATCGTGATTTGGCGCGAAGGCTTTTTTGCGCAGCTCATCGGCTCTTTCAAACAGGTCTTTCTGTAGTTCCTTTTTTGCTTGCGGTTTTAGTTCTTCAAGTGTGTAGCTAAGGGTATGCTTATCTTCTAACTTAAGAGGCAGTAAGACCTCCGAGAAGAAATCCAGCGGAAAATATTCATAAATTGGGGTCTTTATCTTTTCAAATACAATCTTTCTTTCACAAAGCAGCTTGTGCTGTGCATCCAATTTCTCGATAGTTATTTTGCGTGTACCATAATAGGTAAATGGGACGGTAACGGGACTCTCCCCTACGGGTTCATCATCCACATAGACCATTGCACCCGGAGGGGTTGTCTCGATAACCATACTTCTTGTTACACAACCTGCACAGCAAAATATAAATAAGGCGACAAAATAATATAGTCTCAACATTTTATTGCATTTGTAGGAGCGACCCGGCGGGTCGCCCTACACGGTTGATTTGAAACCGAAACATTGTCTGTAGGGGCAATTCATGAATTGCCCCTATACGGTAAATTCACAGCGTTATGATTTCAGCCTCAAGCCGTTCTAAATCAAGAATTGACACAGTACCTTTGCCACTCAGCCATCCCCCGCATTCACCAGGGTTGATATACAAAGGCTTTTCCTTCCCGCCTGAGGCGGATTCAAACCTGACTTCAGGTTTGTGGGTATGACCAAAGATAACAACGTCAAATGCGCCCGCCAGACTAATAGGCGGGTCTTGTTCTAAATTGTTAACATCGTGTGTAAGAAGGATTTTTTTCCCACCAAGAACGGTTTGGTATGGCGGATTATATACATCGTTGCATAACATCCCTATGCCCTTTTTCTCACCGTCATTATTGCCAAAGACGCCAAGCAATCGAGCCTCAGCCTTCAAAAACTCCTTAACTGCAAATGGTGAAATATAATCCCCTGCATGGAGCAAATACTCCACTTTCCTTGCATTGAATACCTCAATAGCCTTTTTAATCATCGGGATATTATCATGTGAATCGGCGACAATGCCTACCTTCATGTTCGCCCTTTTCTTTTATTGTTTGTGCGTCTCTTCAGGGGGAGCTTTAGTAGTTTCCACCACTTATCAGGGTTAGCTGTTTCTAAAAGTTTTAGGAGTTTCTGTGCAGATTTTGATACTAAAGTGCCTTTTGCATTCTTTAGCCAATCATCTGCCCCCACGAAGCCCTCGTGTTGGTACTCTCTTGCTTGCAATGCACACTCCAGGATATCGGCATCCTTTGCCAATGTCCCCTCTAAACTATCCTTGTTGCCAAAAAGCACAAGTAGCGGTCTTAGCTCACTGCCGAGTTCCTCGCTTAACGATTCGATTTGTTCTGCAAATGC
>JACQHT010000240.1 GCA_016198835.1 Planctomycetota bacterium
AAGACCGCTGCGCTATCATCTGTATCTGGATAAAACTCATTCTCGTACTGGAAATACCATCCGCTTGGTTCCACTGATGGGTTTTTCAATTTCCAATCGCCAGGCTTTCGTACCTCTTTTGTCAGAAGCCATTGTCCTGCCTTCGTTAACGCAGGGTGGTTCTTTGGAATCCCGGATTCGTGTAGTGCAATAATTGCCCATGCCGTATCCCATACGGGGGAAACGCATGGCTGCATGTGTAGCGTATCTTTATCTTCAATCGTAAGACGTTCAAGCTCTTTTATCTGAGATAGCAGTGCAGGGTGGTTGTTACTGTAGCCAAGGCTCTTCATTGCAAAGATAGAATTAACAATACCCGGCCATATCGCCCCTAATCCCCCGGACTTCTCAAAATGGGACAGCATCCATTGTTCAGCCTTCTTTATTGCGAACTTTCTCAATATATGGATGGGCCGTTCGTCGTATCTCTTAAATACATCATTCATATCTACTATAAAGTTGCGTATGGTTACCTTGTTATGGTCTCGTTCAAGGCGATAGCTTACCTTTTCTTTAGGTATCGTGTATAGCTCATCTAAAGATATATTTTCGCCAACCTTCGACTTAAGCCTTTTTGCAACAGCTATTGACAATGGGATTACTATGCACCTTGACCAGTAGGACATTTCATAAACATTGAAGCTGAAAAAATTTGGGAATAGTATCATTTCCACAGGAATAGCTGGAACTCCCCTCCAGTCAAAATGTCCAAAGATTGCAAGGTAAATCTTTGTGAAGCAATTTACCTTCATTATTCCACCGAGATTGAGTACGCATCTCTTTGCCTTTTGCATAAGTGGAGCGCTGGCAGGTACGCCAGCGAGTCTCAAGGCAAAGTATGCCTTTACTGTGGTGCTTACCTCGCTCGGACCGCCACAATATAAGTTCCAGCCTCCGTCTGGAAGCTGTTTCTTAACGAGGAACATGGCAGCCTTCTTTTGTTTTGCATGATTGACACGGCTAAGGAAATGCATTAGCATGATATATTCTGAGGTTAACGTAGAGTCGGCTTCTAATTCACCAACCCAATATCCATCCCTGTGATTTTGTATGCTGAGTAAATATCTTTGAGACGTGCCTATTGCCTGGTCTAATTCACTTTCGGTAGAGACCTTAATGGAATGTTCTTGTGGTTCCTCCCAACTCAGTTCGTGCAAGAGGTCTTCTAAGATATGTCCATTTCCGTTATCGTTCAGCCTCTGAAATCGGTTATTAAGCCTCTCTACAAGCCTTGATAAACGATTAATCATGCATCGTTCCTCCTTTTGCTAAAGTTATAACCAGCGGGTTCTCAACTTGCATGACTTATGTGCTCCCAACAATTAATAGGTCAACTTAGGTACACAAAATAGCATATTTAACTACTTTTTTCAAGAAAAACTTTCACAATTACCGAGTTTTTACATTATCCCCTTTGTTGACGGAACGCCTTCTATTCTTTCATTTATTCTGACGGCCGTGTCAAGTGCCTTTGCCAGCCCCTTAAAGATTGCTTCAACAATGTGGTGGGCGTTAGAACCGTAAGGCACGTTTACGTGTAAGTTAATGCCTGCATTTGCACTAAAAGCCTCAAGAAACTCTCTGACGAGGCTTGCATCAAAATTGCCAATCCTGTCTGTATTAAAATTTACATTAAAAACAAGAGCCGGTCTGCCACTAATATCAATGGCAATATCAGCAAGGGATTCTTGCATGGGCACACTTGTACTGGCGAATCTGGTTATACCCTTTTTATCACCTAAGGCATCTTTAAGGGCTTGCCCCAGACAAATGCCAACATCCTCCACCGTATGGTGGTCATCTACTCGCTGGTCACCACTTGCTTTAATGGTTAAATCAATTAAAGCATGCCTTGCAAACAAATCGAGCATGTGGTCTAAGAACCCTACGCCAGTTGAGATATTAGATTTTCCCTTTCCATCTAAGTTAAGGGTCAATTCCACATTAGTCTCGCTCGTTTTTCTTTTTACTTGCGTCGTTCTTTGTTTCATAACAAGCTCCGTTTGTCATTCTGAGGCGTAACCGAAGAATCTCATTGAGGTGATTCGTGGAGTTTACCCTGAGCGAGGGAATGAGGTTCTTCACCTTCGCTGTCACTCAGGCTCAGAATGAGACGTAAAAGTTACCTTTCCGCCCAGAAGATGGCAGGTCTCCGATTTGCCTCGTCAATGTTCATATTTGTAAAGGGCTGCTGCTTCCTTTTTTCTTTTTACAGCGACTTGTTTGCTCAAGCCTTCCTCTTTTATTATATCCCTTAAGTTGTCTAAAAAGTATCCAATTTCCTCTTTTGTACCAACGGTGACTCGAAGACAGTCATCAGCCTTTGGAATGTCAAAGTAGCGAATAAGTATTTTTCGGTTCTTTAGTTTTTGCATAATCTGTCTTGCTGCAAAGACGCTGGAACATCTGAAAAAGACAAAGTTAGACTGGGATGGATAAACGAAAAAACCCATCTCACTAAGCGAGTTTGAAAGAAATGCCCTCGTTTCCTTAATCCCCGCAACATTTCTTTTCAGGGTTTCCTGGTCGTCCAGCGCAGCAATGGCGGCTGCCATGCTGAGCCTGTCCACATTGTATGAATCCTTTGCCTTAATCATACCCTGAATAATTGCCTCATTGGCAATGCAGAATCCGAGACGAAGACCTGCAAGTGAGTATGATTTTGAAAGCGTTCTAAGTACTAAGATATTTGGATATTTGTCTACAAGGGTAAGACAATTCGAGTCTGCAAAATCTGCGTAAGCCTCGTCTAAAACAAGGACGCCATCCATTTTCTCTGCGAGTTTAGAGATTTCTCCTGCCGGAATTATCGTTCCGGAAGGGGAATTAGGGTTTGCAACGAAGGTTACTTTTGCTCCTTTTACCGATATGCCGTTGGGAAGTGAGTAGTCGTCTGGAAAATCTATAGGGCAGGCTATTGCATCCTGTAATTCGGCTAATGTCTTATATAGCATGTATGTTGGGTAAGGATAAACCACCTTGTCACCAGGACCCGCAAAGCTTCGGATGATTATTGTCAAAAGGTCGTCAGAACCGTTTCCAACCAGCACATTTTCCGGCTTTGTACCGAACACATTAGCCGCATTCTCACGCACATACGTCGCAAGAGGGTCAGGGTAAAGACGGAGGTTACTATTAGCAGCATCCTTAATGGCATCAATAACCTTCGGGGACGGTGGATAAGGATTTTCATTGGTATTAAGCTTTACATATTTCCCATCCTTTGGCTGCTCACCCGGTTGGTAGCCTGCCATTCTCTCAATATTATCGCGAAAGTAACTCACTATTAATTTTTCTCCTCACCTTTTTGAAAAAGCTGCACCATGTAGGGGCATGTGGGTGTGTTCTTTCACCACCAATACACCGGGGTCGTCCCATCATTTCCGATAATGGTGCCATGCTCAACATCCTTCATCTTAACTACCGAATAGCCAGAGGCAAGCTGGTTATACTGGCTATAAAGCTTCTTGTAAAAGAGCTTGCTTTTTTTACCAATTTTTTTAATATACGCCTCATACACGGTGAAATTTTGGCTGTTTGCATAAATCGTTAAATTATCTTCACCCCTGCCGCCGTCAATAAAGGCCCTGTCCTTGCCAGGGCTCACATCGTATGTCATCGTATCTGCCCCATCCTCGCCACACATCTCGACAATGTCATCCCAATCGCCACCGTCCAGAAAGAGCATATCATCGCCCCTTCCGCCATGCTGGATAATATAGTCACTATCAGCACCACCATCTGCATCTATGAAATCATCGCCCGTCCCGCCATATTGTTTAATGCGGTCATTACCCGAGTCTCCGTTACCAATTTGAGCATCGCTACCCTCCCCACCAACCTGGAGGACCTGGTCGTTTCCAGTGCCACCAAGTACCGCTTGGTTGTCATCCCCATCCCCGCCATTTTGTTCGAGCCAGTCGTCGTCAGCATCACCTTCAATATAC
>JACQHT010000248.1 GCA_016198835.1 Planctomycetota bacterium
GAAATGGTCTCCGTTGGTCCTGAACGGAGTCAGATAATAAGAGTTTCTTAATGATTGAAAATACACGGCTACCAGAGCACATTGCCATCATTATGGATGGTAACGGTCGCTGGGCAAAGACGAGAGGCTTACAAAGAATTAGGGGGCACATAGAGGGTATAAAATCTGTTAGAGAAATAACACAAGAATGTGCCAGAAAACATATCAAGCAATTAACATTATATGCGTTTTCTTATGAGAACTGGAAACGACCGAAAACAGAAGTAAATTTCTTAATGAAGTTGCTTAAACGTTACTTGATACGTGAACGCAAGGAGATACAGGAGAATAATATCCGATTAACGACTATTGGAAGGGTTTCTGAGCTTCCGAAAAGTGTGCAAAAAGAGTTGGCTATTGGTATTGAAGAAAGTAAACACAATACGGGAATGATACTCTGCCTTGCTCTTAACTATGGTGGAAGGACTGAGATTATTGATGCAGCTAAGAGATTGGCTGAGGACACAAAAAATGCAAATGTTGATTTAGACAAGATTGATGAAGACACCTTCAGGCAATACCTCTACATGCCAGAGATGTCGGACCCCGACTTGCTCATCAGGACGGGTGGGGAAATGCGTATAAGCAACTTCCTTTTATGGGAGGTTTCCTATTCAGAACTTTATGTAACGCCAGTTTGCTGGCCAGACTTCAGGAAAGAACAACTGGAAGAAGCGCTTAAGGAGTATGCCCAAAGAGAAAGGCGTTTTGGTGGTATAAAAGGGTGATTTCACTTGGGACAAGGATTATCTTCGGCACAGCAATGCTTGGGGCGTTTTTTGGCGTCCTGTACTTAGATTATATATTCAACTCGGATATAGGATTGGGCTTAGTAGCCATTCTTGCAGGGACCGTGGGACTGTTAGAATTTTATAACATTGCCGCAAAGAATGGAAGCAAGCCATTTAAAATTATAGGATTAATCTCCGGGGTACTCGTCTTTGTCGGATACTGGATGTCTATACGTGGGTTAAAAGCAAGTTCACAGGACTTACTCTTAACGAAACATTCTTTTCACCTTATAAGTTCAGGTCCGCTTGTTTTACTTGTATTACTTTTATTCCTCTTACAAGGCATTACAAGGGACTTGCGAGACGCTGCTAAGAATATTTCTATCACGGTTTTTGGCATCTTATATGTCTTTTTTCTCTTATCATTTGTAATGCTGATACGCCATTTGCCGGCTGGCAACGGGCTGCAGGCTGTAATGACAGTGCTACTAATATCCAAAGGGGGGGATATTGGGGCATATCTATTTGGCAGTAAATTTGGAAGGCACAAGCTTTCCCCTACCATCAGCCCTAAAAAGTCAATCGAGGGCGCCGCTTTCGGGTTATTCCTTGGACTGCTAATCGCAGTTGGACTCTCAATTTCTCTGAGTACCAGGATTTTACCTTTTCCTTGGGTTATACCTTTTAGCCTTATAGTTGGTGTTGCCGCAATGTTTGGAGACTTAGCCGAATCAATATTGAAAAGGGATGCTAACGTAAAGGACGCAAGTAATTCCGTGCCAGCTTTTGGTGGCATGCTTGATATAATAGATTGTATGCTATTCAGTCTTCCTGTATCATATTATTTTCTTGCATTTTATCAGGCAAAATACTAAAAAATGGCTGAGGACACTAACCAAACTATTCAGAACACGATAAGCTTGAAAAGCGACTCGGAAGCACGCTTACTGTTTGGAAGCCATGATAAATATCTGCGCATGTTACGAGATGCTTTCAATGTACAGATAGTAGCGCGCAACGGGATACTTAAACTTGAAGGTAAAAAGGAACAAGTCGAAAAGTGCACGGAGGGATTTGACTACCTCCTGGAGATTATTAGAAAAGGCAGACATCTAAAACAAGAAGAAGTGGAAAAAATAATTGCCAAACTTGTCTCCCCGTCCCTCGAGGAAAGTGGGGAAGAGGGGGGGGAACCGACAATTCTGCCACAGCCGCAAGCCATCGAGGTATTCTTAAAAGGAATTACAATACAGCCGAGAACGGAAGGTCAGGCAAGCTACGTTCAAGCAATAAGAAAACACGACCTTGTTTTTTGCATTGGTCCTGCGGGAACGGGAAAGACGTATTTAGCCGTTGCCATGGCGCTTTCTGCCCTGAAGGCTGGCACGCTTAGAAAAATTATCCTCGCGCGTCCAGCGGTAGAGGCGGGCGAAAAACTCGGCTTTCTACCCGGAGATATACAGGCAAAGGTGAACCCTTATCTTCGCCCACTTTACGATGCTCTTGCAGATATGATGGAATTTGCACAGGTCAGGAAATATCTGGAAGGCGATATTATTGAAATACTGCCTCTGGCATTTATGAGGGGCAGAACGCTGAACGATGCGTTCATCATACTTGATGAAGCCCAGAATTGTACCATAAAACAGATGAAGACGTTCTTAACACGCCTTGGGGTTAAATCAAAGGTCGTTGTTACAGGCGACATTACTCAGGTTGATTTGCCATCGGGAGAAATCTCCGGACTTGCTGATGTGCAAGAAAGGCTAAGGGGCGTAAATGGAATAAGCTTCATCTACCTAACCCGCAAGGACATTGTCCGCCACAGGCTCGTTCAGGACATTGTAGATGCTTACGAGAAGATAATACCGTAAAAGTAGGCAATGAACTTTATATTGATTGAATTAATAATAATGTAAAACCTTATTGGCTATCAGGCAAACGTAGGGCTAAAGATAAAATCTTTAATCCTGGAGGTGATTATGATGGATGAGACATTAAAGTGGTTTGCAACAGTAGATCTAAGTAAATATGAAGATAAGTATATCTCTGTTGTAGACAAAGAAGTGGTATGCGCAGATGAAGACCCAGAAGTTGCCTACAGGAATGCCAGAGAAAAATATCCAGATAAAGAGGTCGTGCTTTGGAAAGTTCCTCATGGTGAATCATTTATCTTCTAAATGAGTAAGTTGGATGATTGAATTTGATTACAGACAAGAGCGTCTTCGCACAGGGGAGGTAATATTTAGACCAGTAGCCAAGGTTTATCTCCTTAGAGCCGGAAGCGAATGGATTGCTGAATATTTCTATGTAGATTCCGGGGCAGACTACACTTTAATCCCTTACCGAATGGGTCGTTTTTTAGGTTTAGACAGGATTGCTTCAGAGGTTAAAGAGATTGGGGGGAATCGGTGGCGTTATTGGTGTAAGATTCGCAGTCGTTCCTATGAAGATAGAAGAGCATCAGTTTGATTGTACCATTGCCTGGGCACAGATAGAACGAGTTCCTTTTCTAATGGGTAGGGAAAAAGTTTTTGAGTATTTTGATATAACTTTTCAACAAAGAATGAAAAAGACTATTTTTACGTGGCAAGGAGAATAATCTTTTTAAGTAAAGTTCAGGACATTGTAGATGCCTATGAGAAGATAATACCGTAAATGTGAATTAGTTAAAAGTAAGTTTCCTGAACAGTAGCACGGACAAATAAGCTTGTCCATGCCGCCCAATTATTAGGATGAAAATAGAGATTGCAAATACTCAAAATTATTACCCGATTAATAAAAGGAAAATCAGGCAAATAGTCATGGAGGTGCTAAAGGAAGAAGGGAAGGATGGTGAGCTTAGTATCGCCTTCGTTGATAACGAAAAAATAATGGAGCTGAACAAAAAATTCCTGGGTCACGATGAACCTACGGATGTTATCTCCTTTCCTCTGGATGATGAGCGCATGCCTCCAAACGGTGTTTCTGGAGAAATTGTTGTTTCAGCCCAGATGGCATTGGAAACTGCTAATACCATGCACACGGACGTTGAGCGGGAACTAATATTATACGTTATTCATGGACTACTGCATCTTATTGGCTACGATGATACGAGCAAAAAGAAGGCTCAAGCAATGCATGAGCGTGAAGATGAATTACTCACTAACTTTTTTGAAAAAAGTTGACATCAACGAGGTAAACCTTGTTGTCTACCAGATGGTAGACAACGAACTTTATGTTCGTTGAAATCGCATTTATCAATGGCATTATGCAAGACACTGGCTATAACTTTAAAAAGGAGCGACTATAGCGATACAAGCCAGATTGTTTCTTTTTATACCCTTGATTATGGAAGGATACACGTCCTTGCAAAGGGTTCTAAACGTTACAAAAAGAAGTTTACCAGCGTACTCGACCTTTTGACCTATAACGAAATTGTTTTTATTAAGAGAGACATTACCAGGCTTTATACCCTAACGGAGTGGGAACTGATTGATAATTTCCCCGGTCTTAGAGAGAATCTTGACAAATTCTATTTGGCCTCTTATGTGGCTGAACTTGTTGGAGAATTTACAGAAGAAAATGATAGGAACGAAAAACTGTTTGAGCTACTCCTTAATGCCCTTCGAGGAATATCTCTAAGCGCCGGCATACCAGCGATGTCCGTCTATCTCCTAACTTTTGAGATGCAGATGTTAAAACTTGCTGGATACCTGCCGGAGATGATTCGCTGCGTCAATTGCGAAAATGAGTTACAGCTCAAAAGATACGTCTCTTTCAGTGCAAGTAAAGGTGGAGTGCTATGCGAAAAATGCCAGAATCAGAGTCAAGAGAGGATTGCAGTTTTGCCGGGCGCAATAACAGCCGCCAGTTATTTAGCAAATTGCGATTTTCAAAGGGTGGCACGACTTCGTATTCAACCATCCCTTTACGCCGATATTAGAAGGATGTTGAAGTATTATATTTCGTTCATTTTGAATAAAGAACTGCGCATGTGGAAATATATTTCATGAGGAAAATAATCATATTGTTAATAGTACTTTTATCGCTTATTATCTTACCACGCATCCTTCATGCAAAACTTGTGTGGAGTAGGGGGACAGGGTGGATAGACACAGATACCTTACGTAGAGAAACCCCCCACCAGAAATACAGATATGCCACGGTGCTCATGATAAACGGGAAGTATATCACCGCGGCTAATGAATTCCTGGATATCTCTGATAGATACCCCGACTCAGAATTGACTGAACCATCTCAATTTAATGCTGGCCATGCTTACTACCTTGCGAGGGAATATAAGAAGGCATTTCAGGCATTAGACAAATTACTTGTGAAGTTTCCTGGCACAAGGCGAAGGGGAGAGGTTCTTGAGAAGGCGTACAGGATAGCTTCAGCCCAGATGGAAAAGAGCCCCGAGAAGGCAATAAGCATGTTCGAGAAGATTATCGAACACAATCCGCTGGGGCCTATAGCAGTTGATGCACAAATAAAAATAGCCGAATGTCATTACAGTCTTATGCAATACGACGAGGCTGTGGCGACGTATGAAAAGATTATAGAAAATTATCCTAAGAGCGAGTGGGTGCCTTATGCTCAGTTTCAAATCCCTTCGAGCAAGTTTGCCAGCTCATACTTCCAGGATAGGGATGTGGGGCTCCTTGTACAGTCCAGGGAGGGATATGACGAATACCTGGCAACTAACCCGGAAGGACCCATGGCTGAGGAGGCAAAAAAGAAGATTGAGGAAATAAGATTATTAGAAGCTGAAAAGACTTTTAATATTGCAGAGTTTTACTACCGCCGTAAAGAATCCACTTCTGCCGTAATTTATTATAAAACAGTACTTCAAGATTATCCAGATACAATATGGGCTGTAAAGGCTGAAAAAACACTTGCATTTTTAAAAAGCATTGGTGTTGTAAAAAAATGATGCGCCGAGTCCTTTTCTTTATTTTAATAATTGTATTATCCGGTTGTGGGTACTCCACAAGGTCCCTTTTGCGTCGGGATTTGGAGGGTATTCATGTACCTATTTTTGATAACGATACCTTTCGCCGTGGGCTCGAATTTGGACTTACCAAAGCAGTTAAAGACGAGATACTTTTTAGGACCAGGCTAAAGATAGTTGACAAGGAAGATGCCGATGCAATCTTGTACGGAAAAATTGCTGATGTACAGGAAAATGTACTATCTGAAAACATTGCCGATGACATAGTCGAGGGTAGTGTTACGGTATTGCTTGATATAAAATTGGTGGATGCACGTACTGGTAGAAATGTTATAGAGAAAAAAGGGCTGCAGTGGAAGACGGAGTATATCGGCAGGCGTGGTGAAGCCGTTAGTACAGCAGAGAACGAGGCATTCGTGGATATAGCCGAAAGGATTGTTAACTTAATGGAGGAGGATTGGTAATTTATCCTGATTCTGAATGTAAAAAAGATTCCTTTATTATAAAACATAGTAAAGGTTCTCTTGAACTTTACAAGGTTACACGTATAATGGGGATACTTAATGTAACCCCTGACTCTTTTTCCGATGGAGGACTTTTTTACGATTTAGATACGGCGTTAGCTCACGCCCATGAAATGCTAAAAAATGGGGCAGATATAATTGATGTAGGAGGTGAATCCACACGTCCGGGGTCAAAACCAGTTCCAGAAGATGAAGAACTCAGGCGGGTTATCCCAGTCATACGAGAGCTATCAAAAGGAACAGACAAAGCCATCTCAATTGATACCTATAAAGCCAGAGTGGCGGAGAAGGCAATAGAGGCTGGCGCTCAAATCATAAATGATATTAGTGGATTGAAAGCGGACAAGGATATGGCTCAAGTTGCAGCATTAACCCAAGCCCCTATCATCATTAACCATATTAAGGGACAGCCACACAATATGCCAAAAAAGCCTGTCTATGAGAACCTGATGTCAGAAATTATGTTCGATTTAAGGCAGAGTATTGACCTTGCTGTAAAATCGGGTATAAAAGAAGATGCTATCATAGTAGACCCTGGCATTGGTTTCGGCAAGACAACGCAACATAACCTTGAAATCTTGAATCGTTTGGAAGAATTTAAAAGCCTTGGAAGACCCATAATGATTGGCACATCACGCAAGTCTTTCATTGGACATGTCCTTGGTTTGTCCGCCTCAGGCGGATTCACCCCTGATTTAATCAGGGGTACAGCGGCAACCATTGCTGTAGCGATAATAAAGGGGGCAAAGATTGTAAGGGTTCACGATGTTAAAGAAGCTGTGCAAGTCGTTTTAATTTGCGATGCAATAAAAAACAGTAGTTCATCCCCTTCACCCCAGCCTTCTCCCCTTCGGGAGAGGATAGGTGAGGGGAGAGGAGTAACTTGATATGCTCAAGATACTTGGCATTTCAGGCATAGATGGTTGGGAAATATTTAAAGCCTCGGTTGAAATATTCCTCATTTTTCTTATGGTTTATGCCGTGCTTAGATTTTTACAGGGTACAAGAGGGGTTGGAATACTCAGGGGACTGGCATTTATTTTCTTTGCAGTAATGGTTATAGGCTTATTTTTTATTAAGAAGCTGAAACTTATTACTCTGGATTGGCTCATAACAGACCTTTTTCCAGTCTTTGTAATTCCAATTATCATTCTTTTTCAGCCGGAGTTTCGGCGTGCCCTTGTAAGGCTTGGTCAGAATCGGCTCTTTAGTTTTTTTATAAAGACGGATTACCCTTTTATGGATGAGATTATTAAGGCTGCTGTCCAGCTATCACAAAAAAGAATCGGCGCCCTGATTGTTATAGAGCGTGAAGTGGGACTTGAGAACTTCATCGAGGGTGGCACACGTCTTAATGCCGATGTATCCAGCGATTTACTTAACACCATATTCTGGTCTGGAACGCCTTTACATGACGGGGCAGTAATTATTCAGGAACAGAAGATTGTTGCGGCTGGTTGCTTGCTCCCTTTAAGCGAAAATGCCGACATTTCTAAAACGCTCGGCACACGCCACAGGGCAGGTATAGGGTTGACTGAAGAAACAGACGCTGTAGTAATCATCGTTTCAGAGGAAACTGGCAACATATCCGTTGCTGTTCGAGGTGAACTCAAAAGCAGACTCGGTGAAAACGAACTTCGAAAATTCCTTGACACACTTATGACCGAAGCAGGTGTAGCCGTCAGGAGTAGTTAATTGTACAGAAAATTTTTTCTCGGTAACATTAGAGTAAAACTTATGGCGCTGGCTATGGCTGTTGCCTTATGGCTATATGCTACTGGTAGACATACGGGAGAACTTGCGGAAGATATTCCTCTTGTTATCTCTACGCCACCAGGTTTTACTATGCTTAATGAGGCAACAAATACAGTTACGATAAAAGTCAGAGGACCTCAGAGCTTGATTGACAATTTGTCAAGCATGATAAAAAACAGGAAGGTTCAAGCCACCCACAATATTGCTGCATACGAAAAGGACGTAGGAGACCAGGTCAATGAAACTATACTCTTGGATAAAGATAACCTTAATCTTCCAGAAGGTATTAGATTGGATTCCATTACGCCGAGCAAGATTGAAGTTATACTGGGAAAATTACAAAAAAAGTATCTTAAGGTGCGTTTAAAAAAAGAAGGAGAACCTGCCCTGGGCTATAAAATAACAAGCGAGTTTGTCTATCCTTCAGATGTCATTGTCAGTGGTCCCTCCGGAGCCCTGAGCGTGGCGACTGAGATTGACACAACCCCCATAAACGTTAATGGCATTACAACTGACCAGAACAAAACCTTTCCGTGGCGTGTTCCTATCGAACAACAGATTACATTTATGCTGGGTGGAAAGGAAGCTTCTGTACCTGTTACCTGTGACAAAGTGGTACAAGTATGGTTCACAATTTCGGTGCAATTAGATATCAAGAAATTTGAAAAGATTGGGATTAAAATGCTACAACCTTCAGATTTTCCTTACGAGGTAAAGCTTCAGGACCAATTTATTGATTTGCAAATAAGGGGCCCAAAGCTGGTGCTGGACAAGTTACAACCATCAGATATTGTAGCTTATATTGACGTAAGTTCTTTGAAGCCTCCAGGCCCGTACAAACTCCCGATTCACTGCACCCTTCCAGGCAATGTTGAGCTTGTTGAAGAATTGCCAGAGGTTAATCTTGACGTATTGGAAATAAAGCCTAACACGGACTGATGATGCCAAAGCTTGGCGTTAATATTGACCATGTTGCAACAATAAGGCAGGCACGGTATTCCGTAGCTTTAGCGAAGGATACACGCAAGGCTTATGAGCCTGACCCTGTAACAGCCTCTATACTTGCGCATTTAGGGGGTGCAGACGTCATAACAATACATCTTAGAGAGGATAGGAGACACATTCAGGAGCGCGACCTGCGGGTACTTCGCCAAACGGTATTTGCAAAACTAAATCTGGAATTAGCAGCTTCTGAGGAAATTATTAAAATTGCCCTTGATGAAAAGCCTGACCAGGTTACCTTTGTTCCAGAAAAAAGGCTCGAGGTTACCACAGAAGGAGGCTTTGACGTTGTTTCACAGAAGAAACGTATTGCAGAGGTAATAAAGCGGTTTAATGATGCTGGTATTATTGTCAGCCTCTTTATTGATGCGGAAGAAAAACAGATTAAAGCATCCAGAGACGCAGGAACACAGTATGTTGAATTACATACAGGCGACTATGCCAATGCAAAGGATGCAAAGGAACGCAATAAGGTGCTTGAGAAGCTAAAAATGGCTGCCTCAATGGCACGTAATTTCGGATTAATGGTAAACGCCGGGCATGGATTAAACTATAACAATGTTGGTCCAATTGTTGAAGAATTGCATGCAGAAGAATTGCACATTGGCCACAGTATTGTTTCAAGAGCAATCTTTGTAGGAATGAAAGAAGCTGTGCAGGAGATGAAGGAGTTGATTTATAAGCATACCATGTTACGGAAGGATTAAGGAGGTTATCATATATGTTTTCTGGTTCTATTGTTGCCCTTGTTACGCCTTTTAAAGACGGACAGGTGGATTATAAAAAACTCGGAGAGTTAGTTGAATACCACATAGAGAATGGTACAGATGCCATTGTTCCATGCGGGACTACAGGTGAGTCGCC
>JACQHT010000242.1 GCA_016198835.1 Planctomycetota bacterium
AAAGACAGCAAAAATCTTCGATTCTATTGTAAAGATGAACAATTAAAAACCCCTCAAAATGAAGTAACAGAGGAGAGTTATGAGTATCGCATAAAAGATAAGCCGGTTCCACAACCCCGCCTCTATTTCAAAATAATCCAGATATGAGCGTATCTTCTTCATCGCCATTACCTCCTTTTAATTATTTGCAAGACTTTTTAATATGGCGATTTTCACCACTTAAAGTATACCACATTATTTTAGATTTGCAAACGAACTGTGTGTCAAATAAGTTTTTTACCTGTTAGCATCCTGTATGCTTGGATGTATTTTTCCGAGGTTTTTTGAACTATTTCATCAGGAAGAGGTGGGGCTGGTGGATTCTTATCCCAGCCAATCTTTTCAAGATAATCACGCACAAATTGTTTATCGAAGGAAGGTTGTGCCCTTCCTGGAGTATAGCCCTCAAGTGGCCAGAAACGTGAGGAATCCGGGGTGAGGAGTTCGTCTATCAAGATTATTCTATCTTCGGCTGAGCTCAGGCCGAAGCTATCGAGCATGCCCCACTCAAATTTGGTATCGCTTATTATGATTCCTCTTTTAATGGCGTAATCGCAGGCTTTTTTATAAATGGCGATACTTCTTTCTCGAAGTTTACTTATGACTTCTTCCCCAACCATCTCTGATGCCTCTGCATAAGAGATGTTCACATCGTGCCCTGATGTTGCCTTGATTGCAGGGGTGAAAATGGGTTCGGCTAATCCGTCACACTCTTTTAAGCCCGACGATAATTTAATGCCACATACCGAGCCACCTTCTTTGTATTCCTTCCATGCAGAACCAGCAAGATACCCTCGTACAACGCATTCGATGGGGATTACCTTTGCCTTTTTAACAAGCATCGAACGACCAGAAAGCATCTCAACGTATTTTTCTGGCAGTTTGACTGCTTTTTTAATATCGGTAGTTATGAGGTGATTTTCAGCTAAAGCAGATGTGTAGTTAAACCAGAACTTGGATAGCAAAGTTAGCGCTTTCCCCTTGTAGGGTATGCCGTTAGGAAGGACAGAATCAAATGCCGAGATTCGGTCTGTTGTAACGATGAGGAGATTCTTTCCAACTTCGTATATGTCCCTTACCTTTCCCCGGTTGAACAGAGAAAGTTCAGGAATATCAGTGTTAATCACTACGTTTATGTTTTTCATTATCTGGATGGCTGCACTTAAAGTCTTTAATGTTTCCTCGGCACTTCCGGTAAAGCTCGCTATAGATATAATATATCGGATGCCACAAGTCAAATAATTTGCAAAAATGTCAACTGCATTTAGAAAGATCGTAGATAAATTTTATATCACCAAAGGTTATTTTGTTTGACAATGACTCTATTATATCATACTATCTATTAGTAATTGATTAATCTTCGGCTGAGTTCAGGTAGAAGCCTTACCGTAACCCCCAAAAGCTCGCTCAAAAGATGGCGAGTCCGCCATTATTTGGGCGGACATTCCCTGGCCAATGGGGCTTTACCTTTTAAAGGGATATTTTGTCATTTGGATAGAAAGGGGACGTTATATGGGACGTAAATTGTATGTGGGAAATCTTTCCTATTCAGTAACTAAAGAGACGTTAGAGGAATTTTTTGGTAAGGTAGGAAAGGTTGAATCTGTCAGTATTATAACTGACAAGTATTCAGGTCAACCGCGGGGGTTTGGTTTTGTTGAGATGTCCAGTCAGCAAGAGGCCGAGGAAGCGGTGAAGCAGCTAAACGGTCAGACGCTCGGTGATAGACAAATTGTTGTGAACGAAGCAAGAACTGAGGAGCGAAAGGGCGGCGGACGGAGATTTGGCGGCGGTGGCGGCGGTGGCGGTGAAAAAAGAAGAAGATATTAAAAAAAGTCTTGTTGTAGGGGCGTATTGTCGTTCCTGAGGCAGATTTGCCGAAGCGAACAATACGCCTCTACTGTTGCTGCAACTGTACAAAGGAAAAAAATTCTATTCCGTTGGGCACATTTGTTCAATTTTTGAACAAACAACATCATCAACACTATTTACTTCACATTTGTAAATAGCTGCAAGCACTATAGTTGTAGTGAATTAAGCAAAAGCTAATTCCTCAGGCATGAGTTTTGCTAAATTCCTCCCACAGAGACGTTAATACCTTTTCAAAATCCCTTTTATAGAGGAACTTACAGATGGCTTATAGCGATATCAGGATTTTACTGGTTGATTCTATGCCAATATATTTAAAGGAATTCTTAGTTGCGCAAGGTTACGAGGTGTTAGAAGCTTATAGTGAACAGGAGCTCTTCAATATAGCTTATGAGAAAAAACCAGATGTGCTCATCGGCGACCTGGAAATAAAAGGTCTTAATCCTATTACCACCTGTGAGAGAATCAAGAATGACATTATTTTAAATAACCTGGCGATTATAATTGTTACAACAATGGATGCCATGAAGAAGAAGATTGAGGCAATAAATGGCGGTGCGGATGACTATATTGTTAAACCTTTTTATCCAGAAGAACTGATTGCGAGAATAAACGGGATTGTAAGACGCACTAAACAAGCAATTAATTCTAACCCTTTGAGTCGCCTCCCGGGCAATGTTATGATAGAAATGGAAATTACCAAGCGGATCGAAGAAAACGTACCTCTTGCAGTATGTCATGTTGATATTGACAATTTCAAACCGTTTAATGACTACTACGGCTATGAACGTGGTGATACCGCAATAAGGATGACCGCCAATATTATTTCAACAATTATTCGGCAGTACAATTATGCACGACAAGACCACTTTGTAGGTCATATCGGTGGCGATGACTTTGTCATTATAACAACGCCTGACAGGGTAGATTTATTCTGCTCTTATATTATTGAAAAATTTGACGAAATGGTTCCTTCGCTTTACGATGAAGAAGATGCTGAAAGAGGTTACATTGTAACTAAGACAAGACAGGGAACTGTGCAAGAATTGCCCTTTATGACCCTCTCTATAGCCGTTGTTACCAATGAAGGGAGAAATTTCACCCATCATGGTCAGATAAGCAAAGCCGCAAGCGAACTTAAAAACTATATCAAAAAACTTCCTGGCAGCAAGTATCTCAAGGATAGAAGAAAGGATACTTCTCTGAGTATGAAGACCTCCAAGTCTGATGAAACCCTCGCCGGGGCTAAGGCTTTAGCCGTTCATTAGTGAATCAAAAAGAGTAAAAAGCAATTCAAGGCACCCCCGCTTCGGCGGATGGTCAACTTGCTTTCTTTTCCCCAACATTTTTGGCTTACTGTTTTCAAAGAAAATAAGTCAAAATAAAAGACGCACCCCCCTTATTTGCACATGCCACAATCTCCAGTTGACAAGAAAACTTTAAACATTTTACTGTGCAATTGTAAAAAATTATGGTATAAATTGCACTGTCAAGGAATGGTCCAAATAAAGACAGTCAAGTGCGGGAAAGGGGGCTTGATATTCATTTTTATTCGCTCTTTAGCAGTTCAAACACGTTTTTAACGGAAGGATGCTTTAATGCCTCGAGAGAAACGGTATTGGTCTTTGGGTCCATAACGGTACCCTTTATTTCAAACTTCGTTAGCCGCCTTACAATTCCACCGATAAGAAAATCCTTCACATCACCAATTATAGGAATTCCACTCAAAAAAGAGGTGTCTTTGAATACTACAATAGCCAGCATATCAATTCTTCCATCCAGGTTGACATCCCCTGTTCCACTAATTTCCACAGTATCGCTGACAAGGTTTGCCTTTTCAATGTGGACAACGCCATTTCCCATAGTATACTCCACATGAGCTGTGTGGAATATATCCTTCGCTGGCAATGACAGATTTAATACCTTAAAAAGGCTTAAAATTATAGGCATGTCAAAGATATTGCCCTCACGCAAATTTATCTCGCCATTCCCACTCATAGTTGCAGTGCCGTTTCCCTGGCAATAGAACTCGCTCTGTCCACTGATGAACCCCGACCATTGCTTATCTAATTTAAGAGCCACTTTTACAAACTCACTCAAGTCCGTATTCGTAAAATTCAATTTCAGCTTGTATCGAATTGGGGACGAACCTAAATCTAATCCTAATACCGCGCTGACATCTCCATTACACGTCCTGCCCTTGAGTTCTCTGGTATATACCGTATTCCCGTTAGCTTCTATAAACCCACTCAAATTAGAAACCGGAACAGGAAGCTTTGCGCATAAGATTTCAACCTCTTTGCAATTTATTACGGTATAAAACTCTGGATTTTTACTTCTGCCATTAATTCGATAATCCATACGAACATCTATTCGACCTAACGGCTTAAGGGTCTCCCACAACCTATCGCCTAAACCGGGTATCTTTCTGACAAGAGGCTCACTAACAGCAAGGTTCGACGTTTCAAATGTCAGCAAGCAGGATGGAGCTGTAATGTCCACCAGTCCATCAAGGTTAAAATGGGCAGTAGAAAGATTTTTATCATTTGTAAGCATCCCTGTAACCATATAACCACTTACATTTTTAAAATATAAGTTATTTCTGGAGTATTCTATTTTGCCACTTGCTCCAATTACTGGAAATGGCCAGCGCTCGCACAGGAATTCCATATCCCTTAAATCAATTATTGCATCGTAGTCAATCTTTTTATCCTTCACGTTACACGTTACATCCACATCGCATCGCCCCTCGGGCATGTATTCTGTCCATATCCTCTGACCAAAAGAAGGAATCATTCGTATAATCTTTTCCGTTACATTTATATTTGAAACATTAACATTAAATACTCCATCCGTTCCTTTCAGATTGATTTGTCCCTGAAGGTCGAGAGATGTTGAATGCCCATCACCCAAATATCCGTGAAGTTTTTTTATGCACAGGTTGCCTTTGGAAATTTCGAGTCTTCCAGTGGCGCCGTGTACAGGTAATGGCCAATGTATATATGTGGCGTTTGTATCCCTGAGGTTTATTGTTACACTATCAAGTTTAACCTTATTATCTTTTACAATGCAGGTAGCACTTACATCAACCCTTCCTGTTGGTTTATAATTAGTCCAGACCTTATCGCCAACCTTTGGTATCATCTTTACAAGCTCTTCAGTGCCTGTCACGTTTGACACATCCACCGTCAGGATACCACCCTGCTCATCCAAACAAATATCTCCATTAAAAGAGATAGCTGTAGTATCTTCTAAATTGCCAATATTGCCCTTAAGATTTTTAAGATAAAGATGTCCATCGGAAAACTCTACTATACCCGTCAAGTCGTGTACAGGAAGTGGCCATTGTTTAAATTTAAATGCACCATCTTTCAAATCCGCAACAAAATTGAAATAGGATTTTTTATCTGCGTAACTATCGTACTTAATTGCGCAGGTTAAATCAACCCTACCTGACGGTGTCATATTATCCCAAAGTTTAGCGCCCACCGAAGGAATTTTCTTAACCAGTTCCTCATACAAAAATATATTTCTTGCCGATACATTTAAATCGAATTTTGCTTCTTTAAAGTTAAGCCTGCCACCAAAACTGTAATTGCCCCAGAATCTGTCATCAACATTGCCAGAAATATTATAAACCAGGGGATAGGACGCAAGAGACAGGAAACAGGAGATAGGCGATATGGAAAAAACCTCTTTTCCTTGTTGCCTTTCTCCTGTATCCTGAAAGTTTACCCTTGCATTCTCAATCACAATCCCATCTTCGAGTGAACCTTTGACAAGTAAAAATGGCCATTTGAAGTTGGGCATTATCAATTCACGGATGTTCCATTCACCTTTGTCATTTTTTGCAATAAAAACTTCTGGTGAAGCGATGGTTATTCCTCTAATCAAAAATCTTCCACAGAAGAGATGTAAAGGACGAAGTTCAAGAAAAATCTCAGAAACTTTGAGTACGGGCTGTTTATTTATTGCGGTCGGGTCGTTGATATTAAGCTCTTTGATAGTAATGCCACGAAAGGGATTAAAATCTACCTGACCAACAGTCACTTCACCCCTAACACACTGGGTAAATAATTCCACCACTCTGGTTTGGAGAGATTGATGAGAAAAGAATTTCTGAAATACTATAAAGCCTGCGATTAGAAGTGAGCAAATTACCCCGACTAAAATAGATACTACAATCCTTTTCCTATTCATGATATAATGCAATTCTCAAACCGCATGGTAGTTGTTTAGAGGAACAGGTCTCTGGCTTGATTATTGGAAGACAACAAATACAGAGGTTCGTTATTTATCTTAAACATTTTGTTTTCTCGTAATAATTGCCTCAATCGCATCTACACACCGTGTACACAGCGTTGGATGCGCAGGATTTCGCCCCACAGTTTTAAAATAATTCCAGCATCGTTCGCATTTCTGGTTCTTTGATACGTAAGTCTTAATCCAGAGTTCTTTTATTTCTTCCCCTTGCACTGAGTCGGGGGATGTTCCTTTTGTTACACTCACATCGGAAACAATAAAAATCATCGGCAAGTCATTTTCAAATGATTTCAGGAATTCGTAAAGGTCTTCATTATCAGTATAAAGGTTTACCTCAGCCTCAAGTGATTTACCAATGAGTTTTGCTGCCCTCATCTTTTCCAGTTCACGAGCAACCTCTACCCTTACCTTGACAATTCTATCCCATCTAATGCCGAGACCTTCGTTCTTCCACTCCTCTGTAGGGATAGGCCAGGTTGCGAGATGAACGCTTGGGACGTCCTCGTCCTTATGCTCTATAGCACACCATACTTCCTCAGAGGTAAATACCGTAAGAGGTGCCAATAATTTTACGAGTGTTAGGAGAATCTGGTAGAGCGTCATCTGAGCAGCACGCCGCTCAGGAGAGTCTTTTGCAAAGGTATAGAGCCTATCCTTGAGAATATCAAGGTAAAAGGCGCTCATATCCACTGCACAAAAATTATGAATTGTATGGAAGACTTTATGAAACTGAAGCGACTCATAAGCAGAAGTCACCTCAGAAGTTAATTCATGGGTTTTATGCAATGCCCAACGGTCAATTTCCCAGAGCTTGTCATACGCGATTGTGTGCTTGCTCGGATTAAAATCACAAAGATTACCGAGTAAATATCTAAATGTATTCCTAATGCGTCTGTAAGAATCGGACATCCAATTAATGAGGTCGCGAGAAACATTCATATCATTTGTATAATCAATGGAAGACGTCCACAGCCTGATAATATCTCCACCGAACTCTTTAAGCGCATCTTCAACAGAAATAAAATTACCTGCGGATTTGGACATCTTCTCGCCTTTTTCGTCAACGACAAAACCGTGCGTCAGCACTGTTTTAAAAGGAGCGCAGCCCCATGCGCCTACAGAAGGCAGAAGGGATAACTGGAACCATCCCCTGTGCTGGTCTGTGCCTTCGAGATACATATCGGCGGGGAAAGATAGTTCTTGCCTCTTATGCACTACGGCATGATGACTTGAGCCTGATTCGAACCAGACATCAAAGATGTCGCTTTCCTTTCTAAACCCTGTGCTTCCGCATTTTGCGCACTTCGTTCCCTCTGGCAAAAATTCTGATGCATCCTTATAGAACCAGCTATCTGCCCCATGTTTTTCAAAAACATCCCGCACATGATAAACAACCTTGGCTGACAAAAGAACCTCATTACACTTAATGCAGTAAAATGCAGGTATTGGTACGCCCCAGGAACGTTGTCTTGATATACACCAATCGGGTCTTGCAGCAACCATATTTGTGATTCGAGTCTCACCCCAGTCTGGTATCCACCTTGTGCGCTTAATCTCCTTGAGGACGACTTCTCTAAGGTTGTTATGTTCAAGGTCAATAAACCACTGTTCTGTAGCGCGGAATATAACCGGCTCCTTACATCGCCAGCAATGAGGGTAGGAGTGGCTTACGTTTCCGAGATGAAGCAGTGCGCCAAGTTCTTCGAGTTTCCTTGTTATCGTCTCATTTCCTTTTTTGATGTGCAATCCCGAAAACTCCCCGGCATCTTCTGTAAAGACACCCGAAGCATCCACAGGACTGAGCATAGGCAGGTTATATTTAAGCCCTGTAATATGGTCTTCAAGACCGTGACCGGGCGCAGTGTGAACACAGCCCGTTCCGTCCGAAATGCTTACATAATCAGCTAAAACCAATGCGCCTTCCCTATCAAAAAAGACATGCTGATATTTCTTGCCCTCGAGTTGTCTTCCCTGTGCCTTCCCAAGTCGCTCAAAACTATGAGTGCCTGTTCGTGCCATTACAGTATCTACAAGACCACTGGCAAGTATAGTTACTTCTTTTCTACTGGTCTTAGGGTTAATGTATCGCACCGCAGTATATTCTATATCCGGGTGCAAGGCTATCGCAAGGTTGGCAGGTAACGTCCAGGGAGTTGTCGTCCAGATTAATATATTGGCGCTATCTCTATTTATCCCGTTAAAAAGGTTGCTGATGTCATCTTTAATCTTGAAGTTTACATAGATTGATGGGCTTGTTTCATCGCCGTATTCAAGCTCCGCTTCGGCTAAAGCCGTCTGGCACTGCATACACCAATGTATCGGTTTGAGGCTTCGGTACACATAACCTTTTTCGACGAGCTCGCCAAAGATATCTATAATTCCAGCCTCATACTTTGGGTCAAAGGTAAGGTAGGGATGCTCCCAGTCGCCTGAAACCCCGAGACCCTTGAACTGCAGCTTCTGAAGTTTGACGAACTTCTCAGCGTACTTCTTGCATTTTTTGCGGATTTCGGTTTTGCTAATCTTTTTTGCTTCCTCACCGAGTTCCTGCATAACTCTGTGCTCGATGGGGAGACCATGGCAGTCCCAGCCGGGGATGAAAGGCGCATCGTAGCCGCGCATGGTATAGAACCTGACGATTATATCTTTGAGGATTTTGTTTAATCCAGTACCAATGTGCAAATCGCCTGTAGGATAGGGTGGTCCATCGTGAAGTATATATTTTTTTGCACCTGCCCTTGCCTTGCGTATCTGCCCGTAAAGGTCTTCTTTATCCCACCTTTTCAGGATTTCAGGTTCTTTGTGAAGTAAATCAGCCTTCATTGAGAACGTTGTTGCCGGCAGGTTTATTGTATCTTTATAGTTAATCATGATAAAACCTACTATTGGTTCAATCTACAAGAGTGAACCAACGTAAAAAATATTTTAGGCTACCTCAATTTATCCTTGAAAAATTTAAAATAATTGACTCTTTTGTATAAATTTGTTATTTTAACTTTATGTTTGTAAAGCCAGTTAGATATGACCGGCATGCAAAAAAACGTATGAAAGAGCGTGAAGTTAGTCAAGATGAAACAGCGTTTGCAATTGAAAATCCCGATTTCTGCGAACCAAGTGTAAAAGGAAGGATAAATGCATTTAAATTTATAAATGGGAGATATTTGAGAGTCACTTTTAAAGAGGAAGCCGATTATATTCTGGTCATTACCGTTACAATTAGAAAGAAACCATTTAGAGGGTAATATAATGAAGATAGAATATAGTAAAAATGTTGATGCTCTATATATAAGGTTCAGAGAAGCAAAGATAACCGACTCAATTGACATTGAAGAAGGGGTAACAGTTGATATTGATGAAAAGGGCCACATTGTAGGATTGGAAATCCTTGATGCAAGCGAAAAATTAGACATATCAGAGCTTGTGAATATTAGCATTGAGAATCTTCCTTTAGAGAAAGTGACTTAAATTTTCTTTTTTGTTTGCAATGTTGACGGCAGGTTTATTGTGTCTTTATAGTTAATCATAGTAAGGTTTTTTATAACGGTACCTCTTTTGTTCAAGCTATATCCAGTTGATTTTTATCTCGTGCTTTAATTGCTCGAATTCCTTATCACCAGTAATTAGTTCTGCTTTTCTAAGTTTAGCCAGGGCGGCAGCAAAGCAGTCGGCGTAAGACATCTTGTGATTAGCCTTAAATATTGCTGCCTGTTTCGTAAGTTCCATATCTGCTGGGATAATATCAATTGGAAGGGTATCTATAGTACCAACAACTTCATTTGCTCTGGAAAGACTATATTCACGATAAATGGCATAGAACACCTCTCCCCAATTCACTACTGAAAGCAAGAGGTTTTGCATGGACCCAGCAGCCTTCTCAATATGCTCTGCCATCTTTTCGTAACCGGGTTCGTGCTCAAAATATACAAGGAGGCTATAAGAGTCCAGAACCTTTTTACTCAAAGCTCACGTTCCCTCTCTTTTTCCTTCATTAATGCCTTCAGTGCCTTACCCTTTCCATCCAGGATACCTGCCAGCTTTCGGATGTACTCTTGAGTAATGGGCTTTAAAATAATTTCACCGTTACGCTCAATCAAACAGACCCTTGTACCCTTTTTAATACCGTAGCGGCGCCTGATTCGAGAAGGAATAACAATCTGTCCTTTTACTGTAACTGTTGTGGTTTCCATATAGCTCCTTATTGCTACGCTTTAGAAATAGTATAACATATCATTTAAGTAAGTCAATAAAATTTTGTATTACATTAGTTAATGAGTAAATCCAGAGAGCTTGCTCTTAGCCCCTCGATAAATAGCCTTTTCTCTCTGGACGTTTCCCCTGAGATTACTCTTATACAGGAAATCTTTGTGCCAAGTTTTTCAGCAAGTAGCTTAATAATTGCCTTATTTGCCTTTCCTTTTTCTGGTGGGGCGGTTACGGCAATCTTTAATTGTCCGTTATATTCACCGATAATTCTTTCCTTACTTGCATTTGGCTGAACATTGACTGGAATTATTATGCCAGCATCATTTTCAGTTACATTTATCATCATATACCCTTAAAGATGGCTGTTCCAACCCTTATAAGGTTAGCGCCTTCTTCTATTGCCACCTCAAAGTCCTGCGTCATGCCCATTGATAGATATTTCATCTCAACGTTCTTAATACCTTCGGCTGTAATCTTATCGCTTAATTCTTTTAGCCCTCTGAATACTGAACGGCACAACTCCGGGTCATCAACTATTGGCGCCATGGTCATTAGCCCCAGTATACGGATACCTTCAAGATGACTTATCTGTTTTATAAAAGGAATCGCTTCAGCCTCCTTAATGCCAAATTTTGTGCTCTCGCCACTAATGTTTGCCTCAACAAGTATGTCAGTTCGTTTTCCTTGCTTAATTGACTCCTTGCTTATTTCTTCAGCCAGACGGACGCTTTCCACAGAATGGATTAGCTCAAAAAGAGAAAGCGCCCTTTTTACCTTATTGCGCTGAAGGTGGCCAAACATATGCCAATGTATGTTTAAATCTGATAAGGCTTTTTCCTTATCCTCAGCATCTTGAACCTTATTTTCGCCAATCTCAGAAATGCCCAATTCGTAAAGTGCTCGCACGGTCGAGGCATCAACGGTCTTTACTGCAACCACAAGTTTGATGGTGTTCTCAGTACGAGTAGAACGCAGACATGCATCCTTTATGCGCGCTTGTAAAGCAAATAAATTTTGAGCAATTATTTCTTTCCTCTTTGCTATTTCAGGTTTTTGTTCGGATATAATTGGCATTGTTTATTAGTATTTTATTGAAAATGTTTTAAACTCCCCGGTTGGTTCTTCCCAGTTCACGTCAACGTTTCTTACGATTGCGCCGGATGGTCCTACACGGCACCAATTTACAATCTTCTCAACCACATCCTTCTTGCCTTCAAAAACAGCCTCAACGCTTCCATCCTGACAATTCCTAACCCAACCAACAATATTCAATGAACGCGCTTTATCAACTGTACCTGCCCTAAAGAACACGCCCTGAACCATGCCTTCAACATAAACATGAGCTCTTACGATTGACATACATAAACCTTAAATTTGACTGAAACCGGTAGAGACGAATAGACGGATGATGAAAGTGAAAAGACAGATAGAGGTCAAGAGGCAAAAAGGCTAAGAGGTTAAAAGGCTTAAAACCTCTTTTCCTCTCAGCCTCTTGACCTTTTAACCTTTACTTTGCGCCGTATATATGTTCACTCTCAGAGGCAGAAGGAAGATAGCTTAGACCAAGATAAGTAAACGCAACGACACCAAAGGCAATCAAGAGGCATACGGATTGAATAATTGGTATCTTCGCCTTCTTCAAATTCATTCGTGGAAGAACGAGCGGTAGATGTAAATAGGCAAGGTAAACCAGCCATGTAATGAGCGACCACGTTTCTTTCGGGTCCCACGACCAATAGTCGCCCCATGCCTTTTTCGCCCATACTGCGCCAGTAATCATACCGAGGGTTAAGAAAGGGAATCCAAATGCAACAATCTGGTAACCCAGCTTGTCGAAGGTTCTGGGCGTCCCCGCTGAGGCATCGGCTGTTTCTGGATTGTTAGCAATTTGTTTGGTAAAGGGGCGAACGACAAGAAAGACTATGCTTGTTATAAACGAGATGCCGAAGGCTGCATAGCCTATAAAATAAGTAATTACATGAACTGTAAGCCAGTTGCTCTGAAGCGCTGGCATTAATGGTCTGATTGTTTCATCCTGCATCGAAGCATAAGCGAGCACAAGAAGCGCCATAACAGATGCAAGTGCGCCTACAACTCTGAATTTATAAATAGCCTCGAGGACTAAGTAAACAAATGATATGCAGAGGGCATAAAAAACAAGTGATTCGTAAAGGTTTGCAAATGGCGCATGGCCTGATTGTATCCATCTGCCAATGACAATAATACCGTTAAGGATAAAGGCTGCGCCTAATATCCCACTTGCATAAAACCGTATAGTGTGAGACCACCACACCTCTTTTACTATATAAGCTATTGAAGCAGCAATATACGCAATCAATGCGACGTTTATCATACTCATATTAAGTCAACCCTACCTTTTTTGTCTTCCGTCTTAGTAACGGTTTAATGTAAAAGATAAAAATAATACCAAAACACAACGATGAAAATCCTGCATATACTACCGGTATGCCAGGGTCTTTTGTCACTTGAAGTCCCGTATATTTCCCACCCTGAGGGTCATAGCTTGATTGATAAAAGGCATATCCTTTATATTTGAGGGGGTCATTGACTTCAATAGTTTTCTCCACAACAGTCTTTCCATCCTCAACAATCCTCAACTTGCTCTTGTAATCTTTTATGCTTTCACCCATTTGTTTATAGAGGATGAAAAAGTTGCCATCCGGATAAGGGGTGGATGTCTGAGCGCCAGAGAAAACCCAATCAGAGAATTTCCCTTTTGGACCGTCTATCTCAACGTATAATGCAGGATTTTTAAATTCATCAGATTTCTTTATAACCTCCTCTTTTAAGCTAAAAGAAGGATAGAATTCTGTGATTGCCACTTGTTGACCTGTCTGACCAATATTGTACTTTTTCCCAAGTTCCCAGGACTCTGTTTGCGGGGATATCCCTTCTTTGATATACGAAAGAACCTGTTGCCCATCCGTACCCTGAATAATCCTCAGGGTGTTCTTTACGAGTGCCAGACTTTCAGGAACAAAACAGGCAAACTTCAAATTCTTATATTTAGTCTGATGCATCTCGTCCCAATCTGGATATTTAGCAAAGACCCATCTCTGTTCTGTGCCATCGGGACCATTAATCTCAAGTTGAACTGCTGGATTCTCTGGTCGCTGCTCCCGTAAAGGTTCAGCCTTGTTGGCAAAATCGAGTGCAAACTGGGTTACCTTAATGTTATAATCTGTTCCCCCAAGATTGAACACCTTTCCCACCTCAACCGGAAATTCCTCCATAATGCCTTTTTCCTTTTCACTTACAGAGAAAATAGGTTGCTGCTTCTTGCCTGTATCAGCAAGCATCTTTTCAAAATCTTCTGTGGTTTTCGCCCATAAATACTCAACCTTTAAATCTTTTTCTCTATCCACATACCAGTTGCGGTTTGCAGCAATGAGCCATCCCTCGACAGAAACCTTCTCAGAACTGAATAGCTGGACAAAGACGGCTGGATTTGTGGGTTCATCGGATGTATTTATCGGTTGCTGCCTGAATTCAGCATCCGGGATGTAATCCTTTACAGTAACGAGATACGGGCTTCTAACGATTTTTTGTTCCTTGCCAATCTCTGTTGACAATGTCTTTTCGATATGCTTGTCCTTTATATAGGAAAGTAACTCAACCTTAGGGGGGTGTTTTTCGATAGTAAAATCATCGCAAAATACACTAAATCCAAGCGTCTTCTTTTGTTCGTCTTTGAATTGATAGAAAAAATCTACAGACTGTCCTACGTTAACGTTCACACCGCCCTTTTCACCAAAATGAAAACCAACGATACCACCAATCAGGATAAGGATAATGCTTGTATGGGTCAAAATAAAACCCACTTGCATTATTGTATTTCGC
>JACQHT010000245.1 GCA_016198835.1 Planctomycetota bacterium
GTGCCTGTATATTTAAGAACGGCAAGGCCTAGGGCATCGCATGCAACCATGTTTCTACCAGCTATTACAACACCTGGTAACTTTAATTCGCCTTTATTTGGTCCGCCAGTACAAAAAGCCTTCCTTCCATCAAGCACTATAAGTGAGGGTTTAATAGCAAGACCAAGCTCTGCAATCCGTTCCTGTAACCTCAAAGAGGTATGCATCCAGTTCCTGTCCCACTGCGCAATAAAGCCCATGTTGTTCTTTAAAGACATAGTGAAATCGGCGGAATTATGCGTTCGAACAGTAGGGAGGGATATGATATGGTCAATCCCCTGATTAAAACCTTCAGGGGCAGGCTTGCTGAGCATTTTAGGAAGGGAGTAGCCAAACATCCAGCCCGGCGAAAGGGATGGATGAACCTTTACGTATTCTACTTTCTCAAGGAATATAACCTCTGCCTTTGATTCCACGGCAGCCTTGTATGTGCCTGTTGCCTTCATGCACCTTTCCGTATCCCTCCAGACGCCTGAGCGCTCGGCAACGATAATAGTGCCTGCGTCTCTTTCCCTTACCATAGTAATAATTGTGCTCAGCATGAGCGGGTCTGTTGCCGCTGGAAAGGGGACCTCTGAATTGACCGCGGGTTTAATTAGCACCGTGTTACCGGGCTTGATGAATGATAAGCCATCTATCATCTCAACAGCCATCTCGATTGCCTTTACAGGCTCATCAAACCTTACAATAGAGACGGTGCCATTTTGAATCTCATGGGTGGCATGGACAAACTGACATCGAGTGTCATTCTGACCCTGAATTAATTTCAGGGGAAGAATCTCGTTTTCGTTTGTCTGTGTTGTAGCGCAACCAAATAATCCCACTGTGGGGGACTGGTAGCCGCAACCTTTAGGTTGCGTATCGTATATCATACGCAGGCTAAAGCCTGCGGCTACAAGTTGACCGAGGAAATCCCTTCTGGTAAGTCTCACCACTTTAACCTCCAGTAATTAATTCGCCAAGAAAACTTTCACCACAAGTCAGTTGAGGTAGCGATAACGCCTCAGCAACGGTTGCCCCTAAATCGGCAAATGTTTTACGAATGCCAAGCGATTTTGGCATGCCAAGACTGCACCCGTAAACAAGGAGTGGTACATATTCACGTGAATGGTCTGTGCTTGGAGTTGTCGGGTCGCAGCCATGGTCTGCTGTTATTGCAAGGATGTCTTCAGAACCCATAGCATCCATGATTTCTGGAAGACGGTTATCAAATTCCTTTAGTGCCTGAGCGTAACCCTTCACGTCATTACGATGCCCGTACTTCATGTCAAAATCAATTAAGTTGGTGAAGATTATCCCCTTTGTTTTTCTCTTTATACAGTTTATCGTTTGAGAAACACCTTCGTCATTACCTGCGGTGTGAATTTCCAGGCTTAATCCCCTGTGTGCAAAGATATCGCCGATTTTGCCAATGCCAATTACCTCGTACCCCTTTTCCAGGGCACTGTCAAGTATTGTAGAGGATGGAGGTAAGACGGAAAAATCCTTGCGCCTTTCTGTACGAATATATTTGCCTTCTTGAATGATAAAGGGACGGGCAATTACACGCCCTACGTTATGTCCGCCTGAGGCGGATAGAATCCTTCGCGCAATCTCGCACATCCTGTAAAGTTCAGGAACAGGGATTACATCCTCGCATGCGGCAACCTGAAATACGCTATCGGCAGATGTATAAATAATTGGGCAACAAGTCCTGATATGCTCCTCACCTAATTCCTTGATGATTTCCGTGCCTGATGCAGGTTTATTGCCGAGGATTTTTCTGCCAATCTCCTTAGTAAATGCGTTAATAATCTCGTCTGGAAATCCTTCTGGGTACGTTGGGAATGGCTTATCAGTAATTATGCCGGCAATCTCCCAGTGTCCACTCGTGGTATCCTTCCCAGCAGATACCTCAGCCATTTTTCCATAGAATCCTTTTGGAGCGATGTCTGGAGAAATTCCCACGATTGGTTCTATTTTACCGATACCTAACATTTCAAGGTTTGGCAGGTCCAGTCCACCTAACGCCTTTGCCATGTTGCCAAGGGTATTACTGCCTTCATCTCCATAGTCTTTAGCATCTGGCAACTCGCCGATACCAACGCTATCAAGCACAATTAATATTATCTTCTCAACCATACCTTAAGTTTAACACGAGAAACCATAAACAACAAGGGCTTGTAAGGGCAGGTTTCAAACATGCCCCTACTCCTATAATATTCTAAGGAAGGCGTAATACGCAATTGCTGACAGGATGCCCGATACAGGCAACGTAACAAACCATGCCAGGACCATGCTAAAGACGGTGTTCCAACATATACCCCTTCTGCCATGTTTCAAACCAATGCCTATGATGGCGCTGCTCGATATGTGCGTGGTAGATACAGGCAAGCCAAATCTTGCGGCTGCGCCTACAAGGAGTGATGTTATTAAATTAGCGCTGAGACCTTCGATGTGATTCATCTTAGTTACCTTCTCCGCCAGTGTCTGCGTTACCCTTAAGCCTCCAAGGTAACTGCCGAGACCCATCGTTACCGCAATCATCGCAAAGGTAAAAACTTGATTGTAACTGCTTAAACTTATGGTTAGTCCTATTGCCACAATCTTAGGCGCATCGTTTAAGCCTCTTGCAAAACAGACAAGGCCGCTCGACAGCCAATGAATTATATCAGGGATATTTAGCTTTAGCGGGGCAAATAACGTATCTTCGCACACCTCGTTTGTAGAAAGCACTAATCCGCCTGAGGCGGACTCCATTGTATTTAAGAGAGCCACCTCTGTACCTGCGGGATTACAGGAACATGCCTCTTTCTTCAGTTCAAAACACACACACCAGTTGTATAATTTTTCCATAGAAAGCCTTAACGGTGGATAAATTAAAAAGGCAAGAAAAAGACCGCAAAATGGGCTAACAAAGAGCGGGATGAACATCTTTGATATAACCGCGTCCCACGATACACCTTTATAGCCCAGTGAAAAGACGCCAACGCCACAAATTGCCCCTATGATTGCATGCGTCGTGGAAACAGGCAGTCCTGTTAAGGATGCAAATAATACCCATACCAGAGCTCCGAAAGCAACGGATATAGGGAGAAGACCATTAAAACCAAGATGTAGAGACGCAAAATTTTGCGTCTCTACTGGATTACGAAGGAGTCCCACTGCAAATGTGTTTACCATCTCAACAGAAAATACCCCCGCCGCAAGCGAACCACCTATTGTCCATAGCGTTCCCCATACTAACGCCTTGCGATATGTTGCCAGGCCGCATCCTGTAAGTGTAGCAATTCCCTTGGAGACATCGTTACTCCCGTTTGCAAATGATAAGGCAAGCACCAGTAGTATCAAGATAATTTCAGGCATTGTTGGCATGACTCACAGAGGGGTAGATAACGGACTTTACGTCCGTTGAATCAATCGGTAGAATCAATCCGCCTAAGGCGGATAAAACCTTGTTGTCTACCTTATAATTATTCCCGCATATCCGACGACCTGGTTATAATCACCTGTGGTATCGCCGCTGGTTTTATAA
>JACQHT010000243.1 GCA_016198835.1 Planctomycetota bacterium
CCTCTGTAACCATCCTTCTATGAAGCTTCTCTTCGTTTTCGTCGAGCCCATAATATTCCTGCCTCAGTCTTTGCAACGATATAATGGCAATCCCATCCTCTGGACGTGCTTCACCAAAGACAAAATTAAGGCTGGGTACGTACAGGTCATGTTCCGTTACTCCAAGTTTAAGGATGCTGTCCGTTTGGAGTGGAAAGTCTTTAAGCCTTTTTAAAATAATAGAAGAATAAAATTGGTCGCGCTTGCGGTCATATGCCTCGGGGGGTATCTGAAATTCCGTGCTAATCTTGCAGGTAATGTTAAACCGTTCCTGGAGTGATTTAGCAAGTCTTTCCATCAGGCTATACTGAACGTGTCCAACAGGGATAAGATAAAGTGTTTCTTTCATATCCACCAAACCGATAGGCGGACTCGCCAATTTTTCTGGCGAGCTGTCCGCCACAGAAAGAGGCAAAGAGGCGAAAAGGTAAAGGAGCAAAAAAGGCTGAAGAAAAGATAGGCTGAGGGCTGAAGGAAAAGATTTTTTCTTCAGCCTTAAGCCTTCAGCCTTCAACCTTCTCACCCGTAACCTATAACCCATAACCTATGACCTATAACCTTCTTCTTAATTTATTTACAAGATTATGTGCCTGCCTCGTCGGTTCAGGAAGCTTATAGCCTCGGCAGCATTTTAACACCACATTAACAACAGATGCAAGGTCAATCTTATGACCCGGCGAAACGTATACGGGCTTTATATTTGTCTTGGTTCTTAAAACCACTCCAACGACCTTGCCATTGATTTTTATGTAAGACTGCGAACCAGCCTTCTTACCCACTGGTTCGTGTTCGCCAACTAACCTGCTTTTTGCACATCCAACGGAAGGCATATCTAATATTAGACCAAGATGCGATGCAAGACCAATCCCCCTCGGATGCGCAATCCCTTGGCCATCTACTATGATTATATCTGGCGTCTGTTTAATCTTTGAAAATGCCTTAAGCAAAATGGGTGACTCACGGAAGCTCAATAGACCAGGAATATAAGGAAATCTTACCCTGCCAACAGCAGTTGCCTGTTCAACCCTTTGCATATTCTCAAGGTTGAGTATAACTACGCCAGCAAAGACCTTATCGCTCTTTTTATCATAGGCAACATCTGTGCCAGCTACAAGGCGGAATCCACTTTTTGGTTTTTTAAGTATAAGTTTTTTTTGAAGCCTTTGTTGGATTTGTACGGCTTCCTTATAGTTTACATCCCAGGGGTGAAGATTCTTGAATTCCATTAGATTCACTTATCACTTATCATTCTGAGCATTAGCGAAGAATCTTATTACGATACCCTTCGCTTCGCTCAGGGTGACACGTTGTGGTTACCTGATTTTTATATCTGCCTTTTTGAGGTTTTCAACGAGCCATCCATCTGCAAGCAAGAGGATTTCGCCTGAGTCTTTGTTACCGGCTATCTTAGCAAATGGGCTTTTATTTGCAAAATGTATTCCAACTACAGCGCCAAGACAGGCATCGTATTTGTCAGTTAGAGCAGAAAGATTCTCCGATATAGATGGCGCTTGAAGGGGCGAACTGAAGTTTAATCCAATTTCTGGATTCGTAAGGAGTGAAAACACATATCTCATATTCTTAACCCGTATTCTTCTATTACGTTCTCTTTTATACTTTGGAGGCCAGAATGTGCGAAATTGTTCATCCAATAAAACAGCCCGCCCCTGACGAGTTTTTGAACTAAACAAGTGCAGGACGCCTTTCTGGCTAATATAGGAGAGAAATTTATACACGGCATAAGGATATATTTCATATATTATGGCGTTTTTGCCCGCAACGGTCTGGATTCTTTTCTTTAGTAGACGTCCTCTTTGCCCGGCATTTGAGGACGGTAAGAGAGGAAATCCATTACGTATAAGGGCAAGGTCAACAGGACGAAAATGACCACCCCCAATGTATTTACATCCCTCTATTGGTATGTCTAAGAGAATCAAGGAGTGTGTACTTTTTTTTAGGTGGACTTCACTAATAAGGCATAGAAGTTCATTATCGGACAATCCACCACTAACGGCTCTTACATTTCCATTTTTATCAGCAATAGCAACCGCTATTCGTGCCGTTTTAGACGGACTCCAGTTTAAGTCAACGCTTATTATATTCACAAGGATGACAGGTCAGCGTTTTTTTATTGGGGTAATGGTGTAATAGTAAAGTTTCCGTCAGGCTGTTTCTTAACGTCTATATGTTCTTCACCGTCATCAACAAAATCTTGAACCACTTCACCCACATCGTCTGGCGGAACATCCGTTCGTGGTACTGCCATAAATGCCTCTCCTTTCCTTTAAAGAGTCTTAAGTATTTGTAAGCAAACGTTTACTTGTAATTTACCGTAGCGCACACATACATTTCTCTTATTCAATCTTGAAGTCTTCCACAATTTTGTCTCTTAATGGACCGTAGTTTTTGCCAGTCAAGATGTCTGATATAGTATGCTCTCCACTTATTACCTTAGAGTAACTATGTCCATTTAACCATTTTTGTGTCCCCTCCTCCTTCAACCACTCTTTTAGCCTCTCTCGATTTCCTTCCCCTTTCTTTCTTAACCAAGCCCTTATCTTTTCAGTGTTCTCATCCTTCTCATACGAAATCGGCGGTCCAGTGCTAACTCTTTTTCCAGTCAACAGCAATTGTGTTGAGACGGGCACCCCAAGTTTACCATCTTTGAGTATAGGTAGGTCAAAAGCGATATAACCAATGACCAGAGGTCGTGGGAAGGTCTCAACGAGTGTAATTGAACGGCTGGAGGCCATAGCCACCTTTAGGGTACCTCCCACTTTTACAGCGCTTGGTTCTGCTGGGGTAGATAATGTATCTACCGA
>JACQHT010000023.1 GCA_016198835.1 Planctomycetota bacterium
TCTGCAAGATGTGCAATCTCTACAGCAGTGAAGGCTTGCAGGTGTACCTCAGGATAACGATGGTGGAGTTCGCCAAGCATTTTTACATAATAATCAAACTTTAGCTCAGGATGCAGTCCTCCAACAATGTGAATCTCTGTAGGGGCAGGTTTTAAACCTGCCCCTGACCCGATAACCTCTGAAGCCTTGTCGAGTATTTCATCTATTCCCATTACATAGGCACCATCTTCCCCCTTATCCCGACTAAAAGCGCAGAACTTACACCTGTTTTTGCAGATATTTGTGTAGTTTATATGGCGATTGATGATGTAATACGCCCTGTTTCCATTCTTTCGCTCTCGCACGATATTGGCAAGATGCCCGATTGTGTGGATATCCTGCGAGTGGAATAGCCTTACCCCATCCTCGAAATTAAGGCGTTCCCCACGTTCTACCTTTGCAGCAATATCTTCTAAGCTTTTTTGGCTCATCTTTTTTTTCGGAAGGTGCCCTTTGCGAGAAAACATTTCACGCAAAGAGCGCTAAGGAGTTACATTACAAAATCGGCAAAAACATGCTTGATACACTCCAAAGATAACAGAATTAGCCGATGGAATCAAGTGAATAGCATGGCTAAAGACGGCTCTAAAATCAGGAATGTAAGCCGTATCCCTACAAACTGTTTGACATCTACGGTGTTGGCTGATATTATATCCACAATTTCGTGGGCTTGATAAATCAAGCCTCTACTATTGTGCTTATGAATCCATTAATAAAATTGGTAATTCTTGCAGTCGTGCAAGGGTTAACGGAATTCCTGCCCGTTAGCAGTTCAGGGCATCTCGTAATCTTCAAAAATCAACTTGGGGTAGAATCGCAGAACGCATTCTGGGAAATTATCCTGCACTTTGGAACGCTTCTTGCTGTCTTCATCTTCTTCCGAAAAGAAATCTTGAGCATATTGAAAAGTGTTATCGTCTCCGTTAGAAGGTTAATTTCTGGGGGAAAAATTACAGACTTAATCAGGGATGATTTACACTTTCGCATATTTCTACTGATACTTGTAGGAACGATACCCACAGGGTTGATAGCGATTGCATTTAAGAATACATTTGAGGCGTTGTTTAACAAACCTGTGCTCGCCGGACTTATGATAATGGTAACGGGTACCTTTTTATGGTTCACAAAAAGTGTTGACAAAAAGACTGTAAATAAAGAGGGTATAAGTTTTATTGATGCCCTTATTGTTGGAGTTGTACAGGGAATAGCAATTATTCCAGGCATATCAAGGTCAGGTTCGACCATCTCCGCAGCCTGTTTTAGAGGAATCAATCGTGGGTTAGCTGCAAGGTTTTCATTCCTGTTATCAATCCCCGCAATCTTATGCGCAACAGTTTTAGAGTACAAAGAGATAGTTGCCCTAAATGGAAAAGGACTTTTCTATGTAGCTATTGTAATATCAGTATCAGCCCTGGTGGGCTATTTCGCATTGCGATGGCTTGTCGGCATCGTGGAAAGGGGAAGGCTTTATATGTTTTCCTACTATTGCTGGGGTATTGGAGTGATTGGCATCATAATTTCATTAGCATAGGTTTAGGTTATTTTTTTACATATCGCCTATTACCTATCACCTGTTTTTTATGCCGCCTTAATAACCTTGCCTGCACTAATACAGCGAGTGCAGACCCTCATCCTTTTAGCGCCGCCGTTAACAAGCGCCCTTATGCTCTGGATATTTGCCTTGAACTTTCTCTTTGTCCTGCCTGTGATTCTGCGCCCAACGCCACCTTTCCTCTTGGCTAAACCTCTACGCTCAATCTGATATCCAACTTGAGTCCTTTTCCCACATATATCGCATACACGTGCCATTTAAGTATCTCCTCTCTCCTCAATATGTTTCACTCACTAATCCCAGCGTTTATACAATCTTCACACAAGCCTGTAATCTGAAGCCTGTGCGAGATTGTCCTAAATTTGTGTTTGTTGCACACTTCATCCTGTAACCTTTCTATCCTTTCATCAGTAAACTCTATAATCTTACCACACCCTGAGCAAACAAGATGGTCATGGTGCTCATGGTCATGAACATGTTCGTAGTGTGCGTGCTTTTCACCAAAAATGACTTCTCTCAACAAACCGCCTTTTACAAGCAAGGCAAGGGTTCTATATATAGTTGCCTTTGAGACCCGAAGGTCATGCTGACGCATGTCAATAAGCAGGTCCTCAGCCTCAAAATGCCTATCGCTTGCAAAGACGCAATTCAAGATTGCCTGCCTTTCTGGTGTAAATTTCAGCCCCTTTGACTGAAGAAACTGTCTAAATTTTTCATCGTTTGACAACATATCCTTGTACCAAAGTTACAGATTTTTTAGCAAACAACATCCCTATATAACTCAAAATTAACAGTAAAGTCAATAAAAAACCCATCCAGGCAAGCCATCATATTATTTCCAGATGACTTAAGCCCGGATGGGTTATAAGAAATATTTCCGGCAGTAACCTACTCTCCCAGCTTTCGCCAGTACCATCGGCGCAGGAAGCTTAACTACTGTGTTCGGAATGGGAACAGGTGTGGCCTTCCTGCTATGGCCACCGGAAAAAAATATTGCAATAGAATAGGTAAAAAGTGGCATAAAACGCTTTATTTAAAAAGGCGATCAAGCTATTTGACAAATTAGTACCAGTCAGCTAAATACATTACTGCACTTACACCTCTGGCCTATCAACCTCGTAGTCTACAAGGTGTCTCTCTCCCGTTTTAAGGCGGGAATCGATATCTATTTTTGGAGCAGATTTCACGCTTATATGCTTTCAGCGTTTAATCATACCGAACATAGCTACCCAGCGGTGCCGTTAGCACGACAACTGGTGCACCAGGGGTTCGTCCATCCCGGTCCTCTCGTACTGGGGACAGCCCTCCGCAAATATCGCACACCCACAACAGATAGGGACCGACCTGTCTCACGACGGTCTAAACCCAGCTCGCGTACCGCTTTAATTGGTGAACTCCCAAACCCTTGGGACCTTCTCCAGCCCCAGGATGCGATGAGCCGACATCGAGGTGCCAA
>JACQHT010000024.1 GCA_016198835.1 Planctomycetota bacterium
CTTTATCCCCTCCTTGCGAAGGAGGGAAAAGGTCAATACAATCTATGACCTCCCCTTTATCCCCTCCTTCGCAAGGAGGGGATTGAGGGGTGGTTATAATAACATTCTTAAAACTATAATTATTGGTCTTTTAATAATTACACTTGGTGTAAGTTCCTTCAGGCTAATTATAAAACACAAGTGGACCCTGCCGCTTCAAGTGCAGGTTATGAATTACATAACGGACAACTTCGATAAACTGTCAACGAGGCTTTATTGTTGGGATACAAAAAGACTCTTTGACTATTATGCCTTCGGCTGGGATATTAGGAGGGCGAGAAATATTAACGACCTTGAGTACGATATTAACTCATCACTTGTAATACCTGAGACCGTTTTGTGTACTTCTCAGGTAGAGGGCATAGTTCCAGCTATTGGTGGTTTAAGGCTTTTGAAGCGTTTCAGGAGCGACAGATACATTGACAATCCTTGTAGTGAATTAGTTCTGTATAACTTAGATATTAAACATGGATTCCTGCTTGCGCAGGAATGACAAAAGGGTGAAGGAAGGCGTGACGGACAAAAAATTAAAAGTGCTTTTTTGCGATGATGATGCCACATACAGGAAGATAATGAAAGAGGAAGTATCCCGTATGGGGCATGCTGTCGTTTGCGTTGAAAGTGGCGAGGAAGCGGTCAGCACTGCCAGGGAACAGGATTTTGACGTTGCTATATGTGATATGAAGATGCCTGGCATCGGTGGTACAGAGACCCTTAAAAGGCTAAAAGCCCTTGACCCTGAGATTGAGGTAATAATGCTCACGAGTCAGGGGACTATTGAGAGCGCTGTCGAATCAATGAAATTAGGCGCCTATGACTATCTTACGAAGCCATGCAGATTAAATGAACTATCTGCCCTTTTGCAAAAGGCTTCTGAAAAGAAACTGCTTTCGAGGGAAAACGTTGCTTTAAAACGCCTTGTTTCTGACAGGCGCAAGCTTGCTCCACTCTTAGGTCAGAGCCGTGCAATGATGCCAATATTCAGGCTGATAGACAAGGTTGCTGGAACCAACTCCACAATACTCATCCAGGGGGAAAGTGGCACCGGTAAGGAACTTGTGGCAATGGCTATTCATGAGAAGAGCAAAAGGGCGCCCCATCCCTTTGTTATTGTTAACTGTGCCGCACTGCCCGAAGCCCTTCTTGAAAGCGAACTCTTTGGCTATACAAAAGGGGCATTCACGGGTGCGCATGAAGCAAGAATTGGCCTCTTTGAGGTTGCAGATGGGAGCACCTTGTTCTTAGATGAAATAGGGGAATTAACCATGAGTACCCAGGCAAAGCTGTTGCGCATGCTTCAGTCGGGGGAGGTCAGGCGTATAGGGGATAACAAGGTAATTCACGTAGATGCCAGAGTAGTTGCGGCAACCAATAAAAATCTCCAGCAGGAGGTCAAGAATGGAAGGTTCAGAGAGGACTTGTTTTTCAGATTAAACGTTATTACCATTACCTTGCCGCCGCTCCGTGAAAGGAAGGAGGATATAACGCTATTAGTGGAGTATTTCTTAGACGAGTTTAAGACCCAGGGTTATGCCAGGAAAATCAGCACGGATGCAATGGAGTTCCTCGTTAACTACAACTGGCCTGGTAATGTCAGAGAATTGAAAAACACAATTGAGCGACTGGTTATACTAACAGATGGCGACCTCATTGAGGCTAAAGACCTGCCGAGTAACATTCGAGTCTCCACCCCATTATATCCGAAGGATGAAAAAGCAGTCGAACTGCCCCTATCTGAGGTTGAAAGAAGTCATATATTATCCGTTCTTGCGGTGAAAAAGGGCAACAAAACGCTTGCAGCCGAAGCGCTCGGTATTTCACTGAAGACCCTTTATAATAAGCTCAAGGCTTACAATATTCCCACCTGAGGAATGCAGGGTTATTCCGCATTCGGAGCACCTGCTGTAACAAGCACAAACCTTATGCCAGATGCACGCATCTTTAACACTACAGAGATAGGGGAATCGGGGTCTTGCATGATGTTTCTATAATGCCTTTCCTTCATCAAGCAGAACGCTCTTGAATTACCTTCGAGAAAGCGGCGCAGTTCTTCCTCGGTGGAAATCCTTTTAAGAACGTCGCCCCAGTAGTAGGAATAACCAACCGTCTCGGGAATCAAGTATGTGCACAGGTCATCCTTCTCCTTTGTGAACCGAGAAATTTCGGCAAAAAGCATTCTCACAGACCTATCCTGACTTATTACGGGCAGAACCTGGAAAGAAAAGGTAAACGATGTGATAAGCACCGTTGCCACGAAAGCAATAAAAGACGCCTTATAGACCTTGTAAATGGTAAGTATCACACACACTACAGAACCTACGCCAAGAATGCCCAGTATGGGCAAACTAAGAGTAAACAAGGATGGACGGTTGTGCTTGATTATTAGAGGAGTTGATACAGCACCAGCAATAAAAAGACAAGGTATTACAAAATAAGAAATTTTCGTAACTCGTGACTCGAGCAACGAGCGACGAGCGATGAGCAACGAATCAAAGAGCGTATTCAACGTGGAAGCCATTGCAAGCGCTACTGCCGGCAAGACAGGAAGCAGGTAAATCCTTCCCCTTGAGCCTGAACAGGAAAGAAAGACAAATGTCGTTATTAACCACATTATAGGAAATGCGGATTGCGGGGTGCGGAAGGAGGACGCCTGAGGACGCCCGCCTTGGTGGGCGGAATTATTCCGCATTCGCCATTCCGAAAACCACAGCACGAAGACCGCAGGTAGTAGTGGAGTCCAGGGCATTAAAATTATCGGTAAAACCTTAAAGTAATAGGTAAATGGATTTTGGTGGTTCCATCCGCCAATGTATCGGTCAACATTCTGGTGGAAGAGTATTTGATAAGCATAATCCCTGCCACCTATTATTATGGCAGGAACAACCCAGGAGGCAACCGTTCCTGCGAAGATTAAGAATCCTGAAAGGAGCCTTAATTGTAAAATATTTTTCCATTCACGCCTTCCTAACAGATATGAAAGAACTGTAAGGAAAGGGATAAAAAACCCTATCGGACCCTTCGTCAATGTGCCCATACCCATCAAAAAGTAGAAAAGAAGGTAGAACCACGAACTATTGCCAGAGTATGCAAGGTAGAAGCAATAAAATGCTGATGATACGAAAAAGGTTAAAAGGATATCCATCCTTGCCGTAATTGACATTGTGAAATAACACGGCATGGCGGCAAGGATGAGTGACGCAATTAATCCTGTCCATTTATTACCCAGCTGTTTACCAAAGAAAAAGGTAATTAATATCCCTCCTATGCCTGCTAAAGCGGAAGGAAGGCGAATGCTAAAAGTATTTAGCCCGCCGAAGCAATATGAGAAAAGCGTAACAAGCCAGAAGTAAAGCGGAGGTTTATCCGGATAAACTTCTCCCTCAAGATGCGGGACAATCCAGTGCCCATCTACCAGCACCTCCCTTGCTACCTCGGCGCATCGCAGTTCATCTGGCTCCCAGAGGTCATGCCTAAAAAGATTTGGCAGGAATGCTGCCATGCCTATCATAATTAGAATGCTTATAAGGCAGAATTCCTTTTCCAATGCCTTCTTAAAAACATTTAACAAATTCATAACAATATTATTATACAAAGGGAACATTAAAAATCTATTTTTTTCATACTGGCTACTTGCCAATAGCGAAGGGTGGTATTTTTATTGATTTAATTATGCAGGTATAGTAGATTAAAATTAGGAAATAGTGCACCTTGTCCACCTAAGGCGGATAATGAGCGATTAATCAGACGCTTGAGAAATAAAGCTATTACGGGAAAATGGTTATCTCTCGAATAGGGCTGGAGATATAAAGGAATTCTAATGCGAAAGGCAACTGTAAACAAAAAACGACTTCACTTAAAAAGCATTTTACGAACCCTACGGGCATACCTACCCGAACTGCAAAAGCTTTATGGGGTCAAATCGTTGGGCGTGTTCGGCTCCTATGTCCACGGCGGACAACGTAAACGTAGCGACCTGGACATTCTGGTTGACTTTGAATGTGTTCCGACGTTGTTCAAGTTCGTGGATTTACAAGAGCATCTTAGAAGGCTGTTAGGAATTAAGGTAGACCTTGTGATGAAAAGTGCCCTGAAACCTGCTATTGGGGAGCGTATTCTATCGGAGGTTGTACCGGTATGAAGCGCAAACGGGTTTATACGGATTATTTACAAGATATGGTGGAGTACTCCAGAAAAGCAGAAGGCTTTATAAGGGGCGTGGATTTTGAAAGTTTTCAGAATAACGAGGAAAAGATATTTGCGACTGTTCGTGCCTTAGAGGTGATTGGTGAAGCTGCAAGGCATATCCCTCAAACGTTTCGGAAACGATACCACGAGGTGCCATGGGAAAAAGCGATTGGGATGCGCAATATAGTAATTCATGACTACTTTGGCGTAGATTTGGAAGTTATATGGCGTACAATTCACGAAGACCTGCCGCCACTCCGCCGGGCTGTAGACAGGATATTGGAGGAGATTAAAGATGATAAAACTGCCACTTGAAATGGATTATTAAGGATTGATAAATAATGAAGTTTAGCTTTCAGAGGTCGTTAGATAAAGAAGTGCCGGAGGAGTTGGGAATAATACCTCTTAAAGACGAGGTTATTCTGCCGCATATCGTATTCCCTGTAAAATGTGAGGGAGTAAGGGAGATTCGTGCAATCAATGACGCCCTTGCCAGAGACAAGCTTGTTGGTTTTGTAACCCTGAAAAATACAAAGGTTGAAGAGCCAACGCCAGAAGATTTATATTCAATAGGCACAATAGCAAAGATTATCCAGGTAACTGAAATACTGCCCAATAGGGCAAGAATCACCGTAGAAGGACAGGCAAGAATAAGGATAACTGAGTACACTCAAAGGGACCCTTTTTATAAGGCAAAGGTAGAGGAAATAAGGGAGTTTGCAGAAAGTTCAGAGCTTGTTGACGTGTTACTGCAAACAGTAAAGACGCTACTCAAGTTAAGCGTCATGCTCGGAAAAACCTTCCCGAAGGAAATATTATCAAAGATAGATAGCATCACTAATCCATCGGTCATGGCAGACCTCGTTGCAATCTACCTCGACCTTACTGTTGAGGAGCGGCAGTACATACTCGAAACCATAGACCCTCAGAAACGCCTTAAGATTGTATTCTATTATCTAAACAGGGATGTTCAGCTAAGGGAGGTAAAAGGAACAATTGATGAGGAGGTGGCGAAGGAGGTATCCAAAGCGCAGCGGGAGTTCTTCCTCAGGGAGCAATTAAAGGCTATCCAGAAAGAACTGGGCCAGGACGACCCTCACCTCATGGATATGAAAAGGCTTGAGGAAAAGATAAAAGAAGCCGCTATGCCTCCGGACGTTGAAGAAGTGGCAAATAAAGAACTGGAGAGACTGAAAAGCATGAACCCGGCTTCCGCCGAGTTCACCGTCTCCAGAACGTATCTTGATTATCTTGTTGCTATTCCCTGGAACAAAAAGACTGAAGACAACCATGACTTGAACCAGGCGGCGAAGGTTCTTGATGAAGACCATTATGGACTTGAGAAGGTTAAGGAAAGGATTCTGGAATTTTTAGCCGTTCACAAATTAAAAGAGAAATTGAAAGGACCGATTCTTTGCTTTGTGGGTCCACCAGGGACGGGAAAGACGTCCTTAGGCAAGTCCATTGCAAGGACGCTCGGACGGAAATTCGTCCGCATGTCCCTCGGTGGCATGAGGGACGAGGCTGAGATAAGGGGTCACAGGCGCACCTACGTTGGCGCCTTACCGGGCAGGATTATGAGGGAAATCTGTCGCGCTGGATATTCCAATCCAGTTTTCATGCTCGACGAGGTGGATAAGATTGGGCTTGATTTCCGAGGAGACCCAGCCTCTGCACTGCTTGAGGTGCTTGACCCTGAGCAAAACTTCAGCTTTACTGATCATTATATAGACGTTCCCTTTGACCTGTCTAACGTGTTTTTCATTACAACGGCAAACATTCTCGACCCTGTCCATCCCGCCCTGAAGGATAGGATGGAGGTAATTAGCCTTCCTGGATACAGCGAGGAGGAGAAGCTTAAGATAGCTGCGCAGTTCCTGATTCCAAAACAAATTAAGGAGAATGGACTGGAAGCGCAGTCTATTGTCTTTACGGATGATGCCGTCCGAAGAATTATCAGGGAATACACACGTGAGGCTGGTCTGAGAAACCTCGAGCGGGCAATTGCCTCGATTTGCAGAAAGGTGGCAAAGGAAATCGTTGTCCGCCCGCCTCAGGCGGGTGCCACCACAGAAATTAAACCAGAAAGGATTGACGAACTCCTTGGTCCAAGGAAATTTTTCTATCAGGTGGCTGATGAGGTTGACCGTATCGGCGTGGTTACAGGGCTTGCATGGACGGAGGCTGGCGGGGATATTATCTTTGTAGAAGCATCCAAGATGAAAGGTAAAAGCAATCTTTCCTTAACAGGGCAATTAGGCAATGTAATGCAGGAATCCGCTAAAGCCGCCTTAAGTTACATTAGGAGCAATGCAGCCCGTCTGGGCGTGGAGGATGGTTTTTTTGAAAACATGGATATTCACCTCCATGTGCCATCGGGCGCTATTCCGAAGGACGGTCCATCTGCTGGTATTGCCATGTGTATGTCATTACTATCCCTTTTAACAGGAAGGCTTGCACGCAGGGAAGTGGCGCTGACGGGTGAAATTACCTTGAGCGGCAGAATCATTCCTGTTGGCGGGATTAAGGAGAAGGTGCTTGCCGCCGTAAGGGC
>JACQHT010000246.1 GCA_016198835.1 Planctomycetota bacterium
CCAAAACCTCGGCAAGGAAACACCATGGCATGCAACCAGGTTTCATCCCCATCTTGACCTTTCGCAAATTCCTCCAACCCCGGTAAGAAAATTGGAAGAAGCCAGAAAAATTGGCATGGAAGAAGGTCTCCAGTTCGTTTACACGGGGAACGTACCGGGACACCCCGGTGAAAACACCTATTGTTACCACTGTGGAAAAACGCTCATTGAGCGACTCGGCTTCTGCGCTAATACCTTTGAGATTGAAGATGGAAAGTGCAGATATTGTAAGGCAGATATACCCATTGTGGGGGAGTATGGAAGTTAACCATAAAGATACCAGACAACAGACATACAGACAACAGACCTCTGTGTTCTGATTGTCTGTGCTCTGTTGTCTACAAACGAAGCGAATGCGTCCAGTAATCACACTCCTGACCGATTTTGGCACAAAAGATGGTTATGTAGGGATAATGAAGGGTATTATTAGCGGCATTAGTCCCGATGCTAACATAATTGATTTATGCCATGAGATAGGGCATCAGGATATATTTGAGGGTGCCTACATACTTTATTCTTCCTATAAATTTTTTCCCAGAGGGACAATCCATGTTGTGGTGGTTGACCCCGGCGTAGGAACGAAACGAAAAATTATCTGTGCAAAAACCCAAAATTACCTCTTTTTAGCCCCTGATGATGGTATCCTTAGTCTCGTATTAAATGACGAAAAGCCAGACTTCATTATAGAAGTAACAAATAAAAAATACTTTCTTCCTGAGGCCTGCCCTGAACTTGTTTCAGGGGTTAGCAATACATTCCACGGCAGGGATATTCTTGCCCCTGTTGCCGCATATCTTTCTAAAGGGGTAAACCCCCTAAATCTCGGCAAAAAGCTGACAAAGATTAAAGAGATTGAACTGCCAGCGCCTACTTTTTTTGAAAAAGAGGCAGATGCACGGACAAACAAGTTTGTCCATGCCACCCCCGCAAAGAGGGGCGTGGTCAAGGGAGAGGTCATTTATATTGATGCGTTTGGCAATTTAATTACAAACCTGAAGCAGGACATTTTCCCTCCTCCTTTATTTCCTCCCCCCAAGAGGGGGAGGATTAAGGTGGCGGGTGAGGATGTAATCGTTACTGCAGGGAAGAGAAAGATTAGAGGTATCAGCCCCTCTTATGCCGACGTTCCAGTTGGCAAACCACTTGCAATCTTCGGGAGCTCAGGCTACCTTGAGATTTCTGTCAATCGTGGCAGTGCCCATGATATGCTCGGTTTAAGAAGGGGTAATAGTGTGATAGTAAATTACAAAATTTAGGAGAATGATATTTTTGGCTTGACGAGTTAAAGGGTGTTGGATATAATTTTAAGCATATTTAAAAAAGGCAAAAGTATTAATGCCTGCGCGTTGTTTTTTTATTTAAAAGGAGGTATTAGCAAAGTTATGAGAAAGTTGATTGCATTAATAGTTGTGGTTGGCTTTGGGATAGTGTTTTTACAACATCCGTCTTTTTCTCACGAAGGGCACACTCATATTCGTACCACTGAAAACACTGAGAAAGCCAATGCGGTAACAGAACAAAAAAGCGCTGGTGAAGCCGTGGTTAACCCAGATGAAGCGCCAAGCATTGTATTTGAAAATCCCAATTACGATTTCGGAACTATCTATTCGGGAGAAAAGGCAGAACATCTGTTTAAGTTTGAGAACCGAGGGAAAAGTGATTTGATTATTAAACAAGTGAAGACTTCCTGTGGCTGCACTGCAGCGGCTTCCACTAAAGAGAATGTTCCCCCGGGTGGTTATGGTGAGATAATGGCTACCTTTCATGCGGGACGTGACCCAGGAAAGGCAAAAAAGGAAATTACGGTTACAACCAATGACCCAGTTACACCAAAGATTAAGTTGTCAATAGCCGGCAATATCATTAAAGATGTTATTACGAACCCGCAGTGGATTAATTTTGGTACCGTAACAAACGGGGATACGGCTACCAAAACCATAGAAGCAAGTCCCGGAACAGATTTTAATCTCGAGGTTACAGGGGTAGAGTCAGACAACCCAAGCATTATAACATCCTATAAGAAACACGAAAATGGGAAAAGTTACATTATTGATGCAACATTGAAGGGTGATGCGCCAATAGGAAAGCTAAAGGGTAATATAACAGTTGCTACCAATAGCACGAAGCAACAGAAGACACTTATCCCATTCAGTGGTAATATTACAGGGGATGTGCTTGTTTCTCAATCTGTTCTATCTTATGGCGTAGTAACACAAGGTAGGGGGTCTGTGCGTAAGTTAATTGTAACCTTACGGAAGAAAGATATTGATATAAAAAATGTGGAAATTACCCCTGAATTTCTCACTGCTAACCTCCAGCCTAAGGGTAATTCTGATTTGCCTTATAGAGAGGTTGAGGTGAAGCTAAATGGTGATGCGCCAGTGGGAAAGATAAATGGCAATATAAAGATTCACACAAACAGCGAATTACAACCTCTTATCGAAATCCCTGTTTTTGGAGAGGTCAGGGAACCTAAACCAACGAAGAGTTGAGATGGGTCTTGCGCGGGGGCACATTGCAACGTGCCCCCCTACTTTTTTTACCTTACTGCCTTGAGGAATAAGTCGCTGTAGATGTGCTTATTGAGAATCACCTCAGCGCAGATTGTGGCATCCATTAAGTCCTTATCAAGAACGTCCATCACGGCTGAATCAAGACCAGCAGCGATAGCCATTGTCAGGAAAGTTCTGTTCAAAAGTGACCTTTCTTTTGTACCCTGGGAGAAGTTGCTAAGTCCAACAACGATGTGTGGCGGTGGGTCTGATATGTACTTTACTTGATTAAATACTTCAAATAGATAGCGCGGCTGCTTCTGGTCAACGTTAATAGGAAGGAGGATTGGGTCAATAAAAATTTTAGTCATGTCAAAATCGTGTTCCATAGCCTTTGCTGCGATAGTGGCTGCGATTTCTACCCTCGCATGAACGTCCTGTGGGACACCCTGCTTATTTATGGTGAGACATATAAGGGACGCATTATGCTTTTTTGCCAATGGCAGATACACGTCAAGTTCTTCAGGTTCTCCTTTGCAGGAATTAATTAATACCTCACTTTTTACCACCTCCAAGCCAGCCTTTACAACGTCGAGTTTCTGACTATCAATGCATATAGGGGTCTTAACAACCTCTTGTATAACGGAAATAAGCCATTGCATGGCATCACACTGGTCAGCGGCTGCCGTACCAACATTGACATCAAGGAATTTTGCGCCCGCTTCGGTTTGTTTTATTGCCAGGTCACAGATTATTGAAGGGTCTTTTTTCTTTATAGCACGTTTAACGTCAGAAAACATCCCATTTATTCTTTCTGCAATTGCAATCATAGCTGAAAAGAAGCTCCTTTCTATGCCTTGATTTGTCATGCCGAACTTGTTTCGGCATCCCTTCGTTTCGGTATTCCTTAGAGACCCTGAAACAAGTTCAGGGTGACAAGAAACAAAGACATCAATCCATTTTAGAATCTGCTTACTTATGCTAAGTCCTGTGTGAATTTCTTAACGGCAGCAACTGCCTTAGGATGGTACATTCTTATAATATCTACACCGGATTGCAGGAGCGTAGCGGCGGTAATGGTTTCCCACATAGGTCCTCTTTCTACACATGAGCCCCATTGCGGGGCTTCAGCATCGCTTGCCTTTGCCTCCTTTGCACGCCATGATTCGTAGCCCACGTTACAAATCACGGGCATACCCAGAAGGTTATCCCCCGATAATGCCGCAATCCTTTCCCTTTCTTGGATTGAGTACACATATTCCATTCCGTAGCCAAGTGCGCCTGTTGTCTGAAACATTATAATCCTATCAAGTGGAAAACCGAGGTCAGAAACCAGGATGTTTACCTGTTTTCCAATATTTATATCAACTGGAGCTTGCGTAACAAGACAATGCCCATCTGCAAGGCAAACGGCTGCTATAATCTTATAATTATCCTGTGAAGCTCCAGCAAGTAAACACCTTTCTCCTTTTGCCGCCTGGCTGACCTTTGGCATAACTGCATTATCTGTTTCGTTGTGTTCGCATCCCCAGATTATTAATGGAACACTCACCGCTTGGAGGATTGATTTAACGGTGGCTACAGCTTCTTCTGCACTTTTATTACCTTTATCAGGGTGTATACTGTCAAGCTTAAGGCATACCATATCAGCTCCGTACTGTTCTACACACTTCTTTGCCCATTTTGCCGGGCTATTAAGAACGTCTTTAAAAGGTTCTTTAAGTGCATCAGGCCAGTCCTCAGGCACGGTATCCAATACATCCATGGCAATGACAGGTTTGCAGCCCTGTTCTCCCTCAAAATCCATGTAAGGGATACTTTTTGCCCCCCCAACGGTAACAATGTTTCCTCTTGTGCCTCCCTGTTCTTTTGTAGCGCCAATAGTTACTTTTCTCACACACCCCATCCACTTTTCAGCAACGTTTGGTACTTCCATCCATTATTCTCCTGTAAATGACCCAGCCCTTAGCGAAAGGTTACGTGTGTTTACTTACTCATAACCTCTACGTTAATATAATTTCTAAGCAAGTTACCAATAGCGTTAAAAGTCTCGTTTTGCTCGTGGATTTTTAAAAGCGACTTGCCATTTGATGCTGCATCATAAATTTCATGGTCATAAGCAATACTTAATGATACATCCATGCCAAATTCATCAAGTTTGTTTTGAATAGCAGGGGAGAGGCCATCTTTTGTAACCCTGTTCAAAATAATTGCTTTTTCCTTTACGATTATTGGCAATTCAGAAGCCAGCTTGATTATCCTCTGCGCTGAAACTACTCCTATAATTGTAGGTTCGCATACCAGAAGCAATAAATCCACATTATTAGTCGTTCTTCTGGAAAGATGTTCCATGCCGGCTTCATTGTCAATTACCACATACGGATAGCTATTCCCCACCCGGTCCATGTACTTCCTCAGCAAATTATTTACATAGCAATAACATTTAGGACCCTCAGGCCTGCCCATTGTCAGTAGGTCGTATTTTTCATTTTCTATGATACATTCTTCAATGCAATACTCTATGTATGCTTCTTTAGACATTCCAGGGGGTATCCCCATGCGCCTTTCAATTACGTCGTCACGTAAATCAGCAATTGTCTTCTCGACCGTAACGCCAAGAGCCATGCCGAGCGATGCGTTAGGGTCGGCATCAATAGCAGAAACGGATTTCCTTATTACTTCCGTAATATACCTTATGCTTAATGCGGCAACGGTAGTCTTGCCCGTTCCGCCCTTTCCAGCAACAGCAATTGTTAATGCCACAACTACCTCCAATCATCTTTTAAACAGAATTACCAGGCATGCGTAATAACTTGATTGAGACTGTGAAATGGGATACCTTCCAATATCAACACATCATGCCCTTTCAATTCCAAGTATACCATATCTTCCCGTGTTTCCCATAGAAAAAAATGTGGTGCCGAAGAAACCAACTTTTCTTCATATTTTTCCTGAACAACATTACTATAACCGTTAAAAAACTCTTTTGCATCATTATCTGTATCCCATGTTGTGAGCCAGGCAATAAACACTTTTTTTAAATCCTTGTTTTCGTAAATCTGCAGTAAATCCCCATTCCATCCATTGGCAAATTTGCTGCTGTAATTATCCTGAGTAAAATGCTGATGAAATAAAAGGTCAACATTAAATTCGCCCAAAACATTCTCATCCAGAAAAGCCCAACCATCGCCCAAGTATTCTTCTGATAGCCTGGGTAATGAAACAATCGTGGGAGAATCCTTTTCCGTCAGATATTTTTCTGGATGAAGGATTTGTTCCGTAGATTGAGGCGGTGCCGTATAACATTTATTTAATGCCTTCCAGTCATTTTTCTTTTTTACCTCTTGTACAAATACAAATCCTTCGAGGTATGGGAAAAGGACGTTCTTTTGTATCCAAGTCGGTGCAGTGCTAAAAACACTTCCATCAACAAGACCGGTTGCGTTTCGCAGAAGTGTACCAATATTAGACAAAGAAGATGATTCAACACCCATTGGCTTAAGCATATAATCAATCATTACAAGCATGGCTTCCCCTTCAATGAAAGCCCGCGTTGCCATAACAAGGTCATCATTATCCTTTCTTTCAAGCGGAAGACCCTTAAGATTAAAATGTAAATCCTGAAGGGCATGGGTTATTTCATGGGCTATTACAATTTCTTGCATCTCTGTAGGAACTTCTCTTATTAAATAAAGTGTTTCAACACGCCAATCATAAATGCCAGCAACCTGCTCAGTATAAAGCTCTATTAAGAAATTCTTAAGGTCGAGCTCGGGTGGAATAAATCCAAGTTTCACAAGTGTCTTCTGAGAGGCATATATCTTTTCATCTGACATTTCAGACTGGATTATATTTTTAAGATATTCCTTTAACTCATCCCTATTTTTTATACCCCTTTTTATTGGTTTTATGAATTCTAACCCTCTAATAGTTGCTATAGTTCCCTTTACCTTTGATATAAGCTGGTCAACCTGCTCCTCTGTTACAAACGCATTCTCTGTACCCTGGTTCGCCGCACCACAAGGATTACTTATTATGGGAATAACTACCGAGACCAAAAGCAACGAGATTAATTTTCTCATGTGTAAGCCCCGGAATTAAAGAGAACTATGGGCTGCCAATTCCTCATAAACGGAAGGAAACTCATCAAGGTTAGTATGCGGAAGAAAATTGGCGGACATAAATTTCTCCATAAATTTCGTGTTTCCCATCAAGTCAAAATATGTCATTTTTGAGGCTATTTGCTGTGCAGTAAGAAAGGCTTCCTTCGACAAAAGTGAAAGTTTGGCGCCAGCGACACACGTGTTACCAACAAACTTTACCCTCGAGGTAGGCATATCTGGCAACATGCCTATAGTAATAGCGCTTCTCACATCCAGATAATTTCCAAATCCACCAGCAAGATATACATGTTCTATGGTATCCACACTCATATTCATCGCATCTAAAAGGGTAGAAATAGCTGCATATATAGCGGCTTTGGAGCGAATCAGGTGCGTAATGTCTGCTTGTGTTATTATAATGTCATCATCAATTCCCGCACCTACTCTATTCACCAAGACAAACTCATAACCATCTTCCGTCTTTCGCAACCTATCCGTCCGCAATCCTGTATTAAAATTACCCGACTTGTTAATGACCCCCGAACGAAGCAAGGAAGCTATACAGTCAAGTAACCCAGAACCGCAAATCCCTCTCGGAGGGACATTTCCGATTGTTTTGTACTCCACATGAAAGTCTCTCGTTATATTAATCTTTTCAATGGCGCCCTTTGCAGCCCTCATACCATTATGAACACCGCTACCCTCAAACGATGGTCCAGCCGATGCAGAGCAGCACACCATCCATTCTTTATTGCCGAGAACTACTTCTCCATTGGTGCCTATATCAATGAAAAGAGAAAGGGCGTCAGCCTGGTCTAAACGAATAGCTGTCGCCCCTGCCGTTATATCAGCGCCAACATAAGCGCCAACGCTTGGGAGCGTATACAGTAAGCCTCGCGGGTTTATCTTTATGCCAATCTCGGATGCCCTGATAGGCGGGATAAAGTTGGCTGAAGGAATATAAGGCTCTCTCCTAATTCGTGTAGGTTCCAATTCCAACAGGAAGTGCATCATGGCTGTATTCCCAGCACAAACTACTGCCGTTATATCGTGCAAATTGATAAAATTTCGTTTTACAAGGGTTGAAATTAAATTATTTATATCATTAATTATTGTATTATGAATTTCGCCAAAGGCATTATTTTGCTCGCCGTAAATTATCCGCTGTATATAATCCTCTCCAAACTCGATCTGCGAATTATAAGTCGCCTCCGAATCAAGGGTGCGGCAAGTAGCTAAATCTACCAGATGAGCAACGACGGTGGTCGTACCTACATCTATGGCTACGCCAAAATTATTTCTACTGGTATCCCCTTGTTGTATCTCAACCACCTCGGTAGTAGAGCCCCTATAGGCAAGGGTTACGGTAACCTTCCAATCGCCTTCCCTTAATACCGTTGGCAGTTGTTTAAGTATGCGATAGCCAGTTTGCATTCGGTCTGAGGCAGTATTCGTCTTTTTATTTATTGCATTATAAAGACGTTCGTGGTCTGCAACGTTATCATCCATTGTAGGAGATTCCAACTCGAGAAAGACCTTTCTTACCAGCGGCTCAATCAGGAAATGCCTCGAATCTGTCTTTGTATGCGCCAGTAGTCCCATTTCAGGGCTTTCTTCACCTACAAGGATTTTGCTCCTCTCTAATCGGGTCTCTTCGGGAATAAAGATTTGAACATTACCCAGTACCCTGGCTTGACAGGCAAGAATATAATTTTTTTCAATTTCATCATGTCCAAGGAGGGAGGTTGGTTTGGAGTCTATCTGTCCTTTTTTCAGGACAACCTTGCATTTCCCACACGTTCCTTCTCCACCACACACACTGCAAATGTATATCCTTGCCTTATGCGCAGCTTCAAAGACGGTTCTGCCTGACTCTAACTCTACCGTTACATCATTTGGTAAAAAGTGTACTTTAACAACATTTTTCCTGGCCATTGTAGTAAAGGAAGTTAGGAACTTGGGAAGATAGGAAGTTAAGATAAATTTCTTAAGTTTTTATGTTCTCAACTTCCTAACTTCTTAGCTTCCCACGTTTTTTAGCTCCACGTGGACCTTAAATACGAAGGAATTCCCGATGCCTCTTTTGGACCCACCAATATTTCCCATCCGAGTTCTTCCTTCAATTTTGCTGTCATCACCGCAACAAGTCCGGGTATTATAAGCTTTTTGTGTTTTATCTTTTCTTCTACTTTTGCATTTGCCATTGCTTTAGCTACTACCTTTTCGTTAAGCTTATCACCAGAGTATGCAGTCAACACAGACGTGCCTTCGGTATCCACGGCTAAGATATAAGCAGGAGTCCGACTGGCTTCAACCTCACCTTCAACTGTGTAATAAGTGAGAGAGAAATTTGTAGTAAATAAGAGGGGCGAATTTTCATTCGCCTGACCAACCTGATAAAGTTTGGGCTCTACCTGAACCGGCTTCTGCGGGTCTGTAAAGATATTTTGTCTAACGGTAAGAAGAGGCATGATTTGCCATGGTTCGCAGACATCCAGAACTACAATTCCAGCATATTTCGCCAGATAAGTGCTTGCCTTTATAATTTCCTGGTATCCGTCATTTTCTTTTACATAAGTTATTGTCGAAAAGCCGAGAGGACGAAAGTTTTTCTTTAACGCTGCCCTTCTAACCTTCGTTAGTCCTTGCAAAACATCCTTCAGCCTGGCGCTATTATAATCAAGTATCATCTCTGATACCCCAAGAGATTTTATCTTTTCAGTCAAATCGGCAAGCTCCTCAAGCCTCGGAGCGCTTACAATTAAGGGGCAATTCTTCTCCTTTGCAAGGCGGGCCATGCCCTCGTAGTTTTGTGCATTAGCGCTCCAGAGAAGCGGCCTCTTATTACCACACACATCCAATGCGCTCCTCATATTTTCTACCGAATCACTCATTAATATTAAGGCTAAATGGCTGTTATCGGCAACCATTTTTGTTGCGGAAGAAAATTTTTCAACGTTCTTGCTCATGTTCTGAACGGCTATTATGTCAATACCAATCTCAGTTCCAACACGGGTGAACTTAAGACCATCTATTTTTTTTAGCCTTTCTGAGAATGCACCACCATCAAGGTCGTCACGAATGGTTACTCCAACGCCAGTAGGATTGTGAAATTTCTCTTCATGTCTATAGAGCACAGTTTCCTCTCCAACCTTAAATATTTTTTCGCCAGCCTTAAGCGTAATAAGCTTAATTGGAGGGGCTGAGGCTGCGCCTAAAACATTTTTTGCTTCTTCGCTGACGTCTGGGCAATCTGTGAGGTTTGCCTTCTTTTGGGCTAATTGCATTGCAAAGGCTAAACAAGTTGGTCTACCACATTTCTTACAGTTTGTCTTTGGGAGCAGTTTAAATATCTCCAATCCGGTTAGAGCCATGGTTATTTTTTGCTAAAGCTCCTTTCTTGTTTGAATAATCTTGCTAATCAATCCATACTTTAATGCTTCCTCGGCAGACATCCAGAAATTCCGTTTTGTATCGTTCTCTACCTTTTCTACAGATTGACCTGTTTCCTGGGATATGAGTTTATTAATCTTTTCCCTGCATTTCAGTATTTCGCTTGCCTCGATTTGAATATCAGAGGCAGAACCATGCACGCCTGTTGAAGGTTGATGTATCAGGATACGTGCATTAGGTAAGCTATACCTGTTTTTCTTTTCTGACGCTAAAAGTATTATTACTGCTGCACTGGCAGTAATACCTGCACAAACAATTTGAACTGGTGGGCTGATAAATCTTATCGTATCATATATTGCAAATCCTGCATCAGCATCGCCACCCGGTGAATTAATAAATATCTTTATCACGGCGTTTGGGTCCTCTTGCTCAAGTAATAGGAGTTGACTCATTACCTTATGTGCCATAGTCTTGCTGACAACATCCGCAATAACAATGGTTCGTGTTTTAAGTAGTTTGAGGGCCAATTCATCCCCACGCCGCTTTTCTTTTTCTTCCTCCTCTTCCTGCATCCATAATTCATTTAACACGATGTTACCCCCTTTTAAATTGAGCAATAAAAGATTACCTTCATCATGCCAGGTGTAATTGTGGTTGACAACGAACCTCGATAAACATCGTTGTCTGCCAGTAAAGTATTGCAACGATTAAATCATTGGCGCCAGTGAAAGAACTGGATGATTGACGTCCTGAAGAAACTTGAGGACTTCTTCTTCTGTTTGAGCAATCGTCTCGTCAGCAATCTTGGCAAGAAAGCCCTCAAAACCTAATTCCTGGGCTCTTTTCTCAATTGCAGGGCCAATTTCCTCTTTAAGCGCTTTTGGTATCCAGACAAGTCTTGAAAGCCCTCCATCTCCACGGATAAATTTCTTACTGGTAATGTAAAACTTACTGTGTCCTACAAAGCCCGGGGTCTGCTGTCCACCACCCACCATACCAGCAAGGGTCGAGAATTTCATCCCACACGGGGTCATTTCTGTAAAATCCCTGTCAACGGTCATTATACCATTTGTCAAGGGAAGTAAAGCGGAAATGCACTCAAAACAGCCGCAGCTTGTCATGGGATTGCTCATCATACTGTAGGTAGAGAGCCGCTCGAACTGACGATTTGATGCTTGATAAAGGAAAGTGTTTACCCCTTCCCATTCACCAAAGGTCTCGTCAATTACCTTGCCTTTTTCTATTGGCTGGTTTGGTCCTGTGGGTGTAATCTCATATCCAGCCTTACCGTCAAGCCAGCTAACTGAGCCACAGAGTCCTGGTCTTTCTGGCGTAACTACACAAACATGGGTTGGGGCGAAGCTCTGACATAGAGTACAACTGTAAAAGAGTGGAACAGATTCATCCGTCATGTCAGCCACCCTCATATCCCTTTCATGGAAGGCGCTCCGAACCTCTTTAAGCAATTTCTGAATATCTTCCTCTTTTGTGTAGATGGTGACCTGTACCTTGTCAATGATTGCGCCAAACTCCTCATGGAGTCTTGCATGGAGTATTATTCCAAAATGTCGTAACCTGAGACCAGCCTTGAAACCCTCTTTACTGATTCTATGTCTAATCATATCTCGCTGGCCCATGTGAAAAATGCCCTGAGCTTCGCCAAGGAGGTGGTGCATACGCCGTTCGAATATGGGTTCAAAATCCTTTTGCATCTTTCTACCTGCGACCTTAACGTAGATTCCTGCAGAGACGGAATCGCCCTCCTTGAATGCCTCCAAATCATGCCCTATAACCTCTATTTTGCCATCCTCAACCTCATTAATCTCCCTCATCCCAACATATTCAAAGGCGTGCGCCTTGGGACCGCCGAGCTCCACATACATATCTTCCTTGCGTATCCTTTCACCTTCAAATGCAGGACCGTAAGGGACGGGAATGTCTAACTTTGCAACTGAAACCTTCAGACCACGGACCTCGACACATTTTTCAACTATCTTATCGTGAGGCACATTTGATACTACGTGTTCATAGGTACAAACACCTGTAGGAAGAATCTGAGGTATGTCTGTATCTGCAATAGTTGGGAAGCCATAATTTATAGCGCCTGCTGCATTGGCATATTTTTCATCATCTACCTCACCCAATGCTAATACAAAGGCAAAAATACGGTTCTTATTATAGAGAAGATTTCTTCTAAAATCCCCCGGTTGTATACCGCCGAAAGAAAGGGCTGCCCTGCTCGCAAAACCGAGTGAATATATCGTAGCGGTAATTTCTTTGCCAAATGGTACAAGTCTTGTCTCCCAGCCCATCTGAACGCCAGCCTCGTCAAGTTGTTCGGCAAAGGCTTTGCCATGAGTATTAGCTGACATGAAAACGTAGAGGTTTTTCTCTTGCAGTTCTCTTGCAATCTTTACGGCTATCTCTGTTGTCGGCGCTGCCCCTACAACGGCGGCAAAACCTGGTGCAGTGCCGTCAACAAACTCTATTCCACGCTCGCGCATGATAACATCATCTGCCGCGCCGAGCCAGATGCCGTCAATTGGATTAGGACCTATGACGTATTTACAGCCCTCTATGATTTCTTCGGCGAAAAGGGTTGCCATTCCTGCATCGAGGGTATGCCCAAGATAAGGCAGCCAGAACTTATCATCAGGAATAGGCGGTAATAGTTTCTTTGCAATCTCTAATATCTGTTCAAAGTCACTAAGTGTTTTAACAGCAATACCCGTCATGGAATAAATAATGGGTATATAATAACCTGTGTTGGGGAATTCTACCTTACAGTCTTTTCCTTTTGATTCTATCGCTTCTTTAAGTTTATCTTCTGCTTGTTTTACAATCTTGTAAGCGCCACGGATGGCTGCAGAGCAAATAATTTTTGACACTCTTTCAACTCCTTCACTTTAAGGCTGAAGGCTAAAGGCTGAAGGAAAAGATTTTTCCCTTCAGTCTCTCTTTTCTTCAGCCGTCAGCCTATATAATTTCAAGCTTTCTTCTTTCTTCCATGTCGTAGAGTTTTCTCTCCCTTTCTTTGTTAATGCCAAGGGCTTCCCTCTTTTTCTCAATATGGTCCATCATAAGTCTTCCCATCTTTTTAATGTCAGGTTCAAATGCCCACATGCCGCCTAACTCATGTTCGAGTCCTTCACAAAGAAGCTTCTGGACGTCAGGGGCGCCAGAAACAGGGGATGAAATACCAAATACGGTATAAACGCCTGATGCGACAAAATACTGTCCAATAG
>JACQHT010000247.1 GCA_016198835.1 Planctomycetota bacterium
CGTGCCTGAGGCAGATTCGCCGTGGCGAACATATTCTTCTGGCAATATGCCCATGCAAGATAAATATGAACCTGGGGGTAATCGGCATTAGCGCTGTACGCTTTTTTGTATTCACCAATAGCCTTCTCAAGCATTCCTTGCATACAGAATATCCATCCTTTAAGATGGTGTACCTCAGGATTATCAGGCGCAAGTTTTAAGACTTCTTCTGCATTTTCTAATGCCTCTTCATACAAGCCATTATCAGCCTTTGTCCATCCATCGTCTAATTGTTCCTCAACCATTTCAGTCTTCATATTAGCTGCTTCACCAAATTCGATTATGCCTGCATTCAGGTTTCCTATCTGCCCGCAAGCACAACCCCGCAATGCATGTGTCTCGATAAGGTTAGGATTTACTTCCTCCGCATCGTTTAACTCCATAAGACCTTTTTCCGGCATACCATTCATGCAATAAGCCCATCCGAGAGCAATGTGCGCTTCTGCATAATCTGGCTTCATTTCAATAGCGCCCTTACACTCCTCTATTATATGGTCAAATTGAAAATCAGCCGTCTGTTGGGCGGACGGTCCTTTTCCACCAGAATTATTTGCGGACTCGCCTATCTTCTCGGAGAGCTCAACCCCTGCCCAACCAGGATTGGTATGTCTTTTAAGATAATCAGGATTAATGTCGAGGGCTTTCGTATACTCTTCTAAAGCGTTTTCAAACATTTGTTTCTGTGCATAAATCCAACCCAACATGACATGCGCCTCAGCGTAATCAGGTTCGATATCCAGGGCTATCTTACAAGCCATTAGCGCATCATCCATCTTTCCCATCCTTATGTATATCCATGCAAGCTGGATGTGAGCTGCATATTCATTCTGGTCAATTGAAATGGCTTGACTATATTTCTCAACAGCCTTGTCTAACATACCTTTTCTTCCATTAACCCACCCAAGAACGGTATAAGCTTCCGAATTAGAGGGCTCGATGTTTAATACCTGCTCAGCTTCCTTTGTAGCATCCTCAAACATCCCTTTTTCAGCGAGTTCCCATGCTGTGCTAATGTGTGAATTAACGGTGTCTGAAATAAGTTTTAAGGCTGCATCCAGCTCACGTACTGCATCAGCCAGCATCCCTTTAATAGCATAAGCAACTGAAAGAGATATATATGCCTCAGGAAGGTCGGGCTTTATTTGCAGGGCATCTTTATACTCGAGTATAGCTTCGTCAAGCATACCTTTTTGGGTATAAGCACGACCAAGCGCTACGTGGGCTTCTGAATAATCGGGTCTAAGACCTATGGCAGTTTTGAATTCCTCAAGCGCCTGATTAAGCCGTGCGCTATCGGAAGGCGTGGGTTCTGTCTCAAGTGTTTTCTTGTACTCATTTATCGAGTTTTTAAGTAAACCTTTCTGTGCGTATGCCCAGGCAAGTACTGCATGTGCATCTGCATATTCTGGTATGGTCTGGATTGCCTCCCGAAGGCTCTCTGCTAATTGGTCAACGGCAGATTCTCTATCCTCTACCCAGGGGAAATGGGGATACGATGCATACTCTGGATTGATACTTATCGCAGCTTCAAAAGATTTGACGGCAAGGCTAATAACATTTCCCCGTATCAGGTATGGGGCAAGTTTTTGACTATACGCCCATCCGAGATAGGCATGCGCATCTGCAAAATTAGGGTCAATATTTATTGCCTCTTCAAATCTCTTTATAGCAAGGTCAATAAGCCCTTTCTTTGCGTATGACATGCCCAATTGATAGATAGCCTCTACCTGGGTAGGAGCTTCCTTGGGTTGCGGCACGGACAAACAAATTTGTCCGTGCCACCCTGCCCAACATGCAAACGATAAAAGGACAATTGCAACAAATTTCTTTGCCATACTTTAAAACGATGGTAGGGGCGTATTGTTCGCCACGGCGAATCTGCCTCAGGCACGAAAATACGCCCCTACCTTATTGAAAATTAACGGATGACAAATTCAGGATATGTGGGTGTCTTGTGCTCTGCCAAATCGAGACCTGTGGTCTCTTCCCCTTCGGTTACCCTTGCCAATCCTACCGCCTTAAAGCCACCGAAGAGGATGATTGCGCAAATGGCAGTATAGCCAATACATATAATAAAACCCAGAGTCTGAACGCCCATGCTTGACGTAACCCCGTGGTAAGTATTCCGGATAAGTCCCATGACCCCTGTGGCAAGCCCACCAATTGCGCCTGCGGTGCAGTGAACGCCGCACGTACCCACTGCATCATCAATACCAATCTTGTCCAGTGATTTTACAACCAGAGGTATAATTGCGCCACAAGCTACACCTAATATATAGGCAAAACCTGGATGCACGAATGCCACGCCAGAGCAGATTGCCACAAGCCCTGCAATGGCGCCGTTACCTGTACTTAGCGGGTCCGACTTCCCGTTTATAAGCCAACCACCAAACATTGCACCAAATACCCCACCTGCCATGCACATTGTGGTATTCAGGGTTGTCGTAGGAAGGTCGGCTGCAAGTATTTCAATCATCCTCCTTGCTGTAGCCTCAGTTGATGGTTCACAAAGGCTGCCGATTAGTACGGAACCAACGTTAAATCCGTAAAAACATACGCAGAGGATAAACACACCAAGCATCATCTGTGCAACGTTATGACCTGGATATGTCTTACACTCTCCTGCACCAAACTCAAACAGCCAGCCACACTTCTTAAGCTTGCTGTATTTACCGAGTCTCGGTCCCACTATCATTGCAGCGAGCAAAGCAGTTAAACCACCGTGAAAGTGAACCACCACCGACCCTGCGTAATCAATATATCCCCACTGGAGGAGTGGACCAGCAGACCATGCAAGCCATCCAAAGAACGGATACATAAACCCACAATATAATATCACATATATTATATAACCTGAAAAGGAAAACCTTTCACTAATTGAGCCTGAGGCAATTGCGCAGGAGACTATGCAAAATCCCCACATTGTATACCAATGACCGAAGGTGTTCAGCCAGTCCACGCTTGCGGGGTCCTGCACGCCCAGTAAACAATAGTTCCAGTTTCCCGAGAAGATGGCGTATCCCCAGAGCCACCATACAAGTGTACCGATGCCTATATTTGTACACATCTTCATATAAACATGTGTAGAGTTCTTCGAGCGCACCTGCCCACCTTCCAGAAAAGCAAACCCTGCCTGCATGAAGAAAACAAGCGCTCCAGTAGTAATTAACCACAGCATATAAACGATTAATAATATATCCCTCGCCAAAACCTCAACCATTTTCCCCTCCCCTTTCTATAAGTTCTTATGTGAGTTATCAAACTCTACACCCTTTTTATTAATTCATTCGGCATGGTAGTCTCAGGTTATTGTCCAGAGCTTATTAAAGGATTAACCTGCGTAATAGCATGCCCGCAATAACGTTTTTTCAAACGGCACTGTCACCTTGTTCGCCAGTTCTAATGCGTACGGCATTCTCAACATTGGATACAAAGATTTTACCATCTCCAATACTGCCAGTACGTGCCTCCCGCACAATGGTTTGGACAATCTCTTTCACATCTGCATCTGTAACAACAATCTCTATTTTGAGCTTTTGTAAGAATTCCACCTTGAAGCACCTACCCCTCCATATTTCGGTAATCCCTTTTTGACTGCCGTGACCCTTAACCTCTGTCACCGTCATTCCTGGATAGCCTAACCCTTCCAGGGATGCCTTAACAAAATTAATTTTTTCTGGACGAATTATTGCTTCTATTTTTTTCACCATCTTCCCTCCTGGTCTAAAAATGGACATTATGGCGATTGCGGAATAATCTCGAAAACCGCAATCTGAAATTTGCATTCGAATTAGTGAACGGATTGGGCGTTATCTTTATACTATTAGTGGTGAGTCACTAAATTTGCACTTGGAATCTTATCTAACTGAAAGGCATGATGAACAACACGCAATGCTCGTTCGGCATGCGACTCATCAATAACACAGGATATCTTAATCTCCGATGTGCTAATCATTTGTATATTGATTTTCTCCTCTGCTAATGCGCTAAACATCTTTTCTGCAACACCGCAATGGCCACGCATGCCAATCCCAACCACTGAGAGTTTGGCTATCTTGCTGTCTGAATTAACTTCCCTTGCGCCGATTTCCTCCTTTATCTTTTCGGCGGTCTTAAGAGCCTCTTTGGCATCCTTCTTAGATACAGTGAATGTAACATCTGCAAGGTTATTTGCGCTGGTATTCTGTATAATCATATCCACATTAACATTCTTCTTTGCAAGCTCATGGAAGATTATCGCCGCTTGACCAGGCCTGTCGGGGATTCCACGAATCGTTATCTTTGCTTCATCCTTTGTTACGGTTACCCCGCTTACTACAATATCTTCCATCTCTTTACCCTCCTTGCATATTAATGTTCCTTCAGTATCACTAAAACTTGACCTGACGTGGATAGGCACGTCATACTTTTTTGCAAACTCTATGGAACGGGACTGCATCACTTGAGCTCCCATACTTGCCAGTTCCAGTATTTCATCGTATGAAATTCGACTTAGTTTTCTTGCCTCGGGTACAAGCCTCGGGTCTGCGGTGTATATGCCATTAACGTCAGTAAAAATGTCACACCTCTCAGCCTTCATTATGGCTGCTAAGGCTACTGCGGTGGTATCTGAACCGCCGCGGCCAAGTGTCGTAATATTATAGTCGGCATCAACACCCTGGAAGCCTGCAACTATGACTATTGTTCCTTTATTCAGCTCTTCAGTAATCCTTCTTGTGCTTATATTTTTAATCCTCGCCTTTGTATGATAGCTATCGGTAATTATCCCTACCTGTCCACCCGTAAATGAGATAGCAGGGTATCCAAGCGCATGGATAGCCATTGCCACGAGTGCAATGGATACCTGCTCACCAGTGGACAAAAGCATGTCCAACTCCCTGGTAGAAGGGTTGTCAGATACCTCGTAAGCAAGGTCAATTAACTCGTCCGTCGTCTGACCACGGGCTGAAACGACCACTACAACCTTATTACCAGCCTGATATGTTTTAACAACCCTTTGCGCCGCAGCCATAATGCGTTCTGCATCAGCCACTGAAGTGCCACCAAATTTTTGCACAATTAGTCCCATTTCAAACCCCTGTTAGCCCCGTTAGAAAACTACTTTAAAGAGATCGATAAAACTCCCTAACTTTACTAAGAAGTTCTTTGGCATAGTTTTCTAACGGGGTTAGCCACATAAATTCTAACCTGCATACTCACTGTAAGAAGCAATACGCAAAAGGTGGACGGGTTGCCTGATAGGGCAGGCATAAGTCGTGCCCTCCATCCTAACAAGTACATGCCAGCACTGTCAATTTAAAAAAAGGTAAGTTGCCAGTTGTTCCTTTTTGCATACCTGAGAAACCTTCCCCGGGCATTTACTGCAACGGGATGACCTACAAGTTTCATGTGGTAAATATCAACGTAACGGTCTGCATAGGCATAAGATTCAGAAAGGTCTATTCCTTTTTCTTCAGCTAATTTCTTAAGCACAATCGCCTTTCCATTACCGTAAGGATGAATGCCTTCAATTTCGCCTGTAAAATGACCATTTACAGATGCCAGTAAATTTCCCACTGCAAGGTCGGCACCGCAATAATCTTCAAAGTGTTTGAGTAGAACGCCAATGGTGCCAGATAACAGTATGATTAAAAACCCATCCTCTTTCTTTTTTTTGAGTTCCTCCATAGCATTGCAGGAAATAATAGGCACGAGCCTTTCCTTAAAGAATCTTGAAGCAGCGTCCTTAACAACCTCCATGTCCTTACCTTTAAGGTAAAACTTGTTTTCCCTTACGTAAATGCCCTTTAATCTGAATAATCTTCCTAAAAAAGCAGATGCTATTCGAAATACATCCCTGATAGTAATAATACGATGAATTACTAAATACTTAAAGAATAATCGTTCAGACGAACGGCATTTAAGCAATGTGTTATCAAGGTCAAAGATTGCAGCCTTTATCATACGTACCTGTTTCTGAAAAAGGTAAGACAAAAAAGCTAACATATCGTAGTTAGGCATTCTCCCCGTAAGGATACAAAAGTTTATTGCTTACCTTTATCAGGAAGATAAGAGGATTTTACAGGGTCTTTTCTCTTCTTTCAAGTTAAAAACCTACTTTCCTTTTCAAAGAAACAGGCAAGAAACTTTTAACATATTTTTTAAATAGTGACACATCACATTTATTGGAGATGAAAAGCCCTCTGCAAACACTTTCTGAAAAACTAAGGCGTAATTTTGTCTTTAGAGTATAAAGGGAGGACTAAAAGATGTGGTAATTAATAAATGGGATGTGTCCCCATTTAAATGGCATGAAATATGCTAATCTTTTTAATAAAAAGATAGACAACGAACCCACCCAAAAATGGCGGGCTTTCAGCTTTACGTCCGTTGATTTCACCCCTGATTTAATCAGGGGTGATAAACATCGTTGTCTACCGATTGTAGGATAATTGGATGAAAAGAATTATATCTACTACATTAATAACACTGTACATTTTCCTGCTTACATTAGAAGTTGATGTGCTTGCTGAATGGCCAAGTGATTCTAAAGTTAATGTTCCCGTATGCACATCGCAAGGTAGCCAGACAGATGTCGTCATTACTACAGACGATTCTGGTGGAGCTATCGTAGTATGGCGTGACGAACGCAATGGCGCAAACGTTGGAATTTATGCCCAGCGGATAGATGCAAGCGGGTCTATTCGGTGGGATGCCAATGGTGTGGCTATTTGCACTGCCCCTGGCGATAGGAGGGATGTTACAGCCGTTAGTGACGGCTCTGGCGGGGCAGTTATCGTCTGGGAGGACCGTCGTAGCGGTAATAGCGATATTTATGCTCAACGTGTGGATGAGCATGGGGTTATAAAGTGGGCTACCGATGGCATATCCATTTGTACCGCAGCAAATTCACAATGGCTTCACAAGGTCGTTTATGATGGTACAGATGGGTTTATCATTGTCTGGCAGGACTGGCGTTCCGGCAATGACTGGGATATTTATGCTCAGCGGGTGAATATAAATGGAGTCGTTCAGTGGACAGTGGACGGGGTGGGTATTGCAACAGGTGCAAAAAATCAACTCAGCCCTGATATTGCTCCTGATGGAACTGGTGGGGCAATTACAGTATGGCATCAATTTCTTGGCGGAGGAGACGCAAATATTTATGCTCAGAAGGTAGATGTAAATGGAGTCGCTCAATGGGGATTTGAAGGTCTGGCGGTTTGTAATGCATCCTTAGACCAGTTAACACCTGTTATCACTGCAGACGGAGCAGGGGGAGCTATTATTATATGGGTGGATGACCGTAATACTAATTATGACCTCTTTGCACAACGCATAAACGCAAGCGGGTCACTATTATGGACACCGAAAAATGGCGTACCTATCTGCAAGACAGCTATTGACCAGGAGAATCCCGTAATCATAAATGATGGAGCAAGCGGGGCTATCATTACATGGGAGAACTACCGAGATGCAAACAATATTGATATCTTTGCACAACGTGTAGATGCAAATGGGACAATAATGTGGTTAAGCAGCGGTGTGCCTGTCGGCGTAGGGATAGACTGGCAATATGCCCCTACTATTACTACCGATGGCTCTAACGGGGCTATCATTGCGTGGGAAGATTTCCGCAACCCATCGGCAGACGTTTACGCTCAGAGGGTAGATGCAGGGGGTGCCGTACTGTGGGCTGCTAACGGTGTCTCCGTATCTGCTGCACAGCGGTCTCAGGGTAGCCCTGCCATTGTCAGCGATAATACTGGAGGGGCAATAATCGTATGGGAGGATAGCCGCAGTGGTAATTACGACATTTATGCACAGCGATTAAACCTTGCTGGTGTGCTCGGAGGTTCAGCGGCAATCACTGCAAATTTTGTTGGACTACCTGCAAGTGGACCTGCCCCACTCACGGTTAACTTCACCGATTTGTCTACACCAACTGGTGGTATTACTGGATGGCTATGGGATTTTGGGGATGGAACTGCTTTAGACACAATACAGAACACCACCCATACCTACGTCACAAATGGCAATTATCAGGTTAGTCTTGAGGTAACGGGCAGTGATGGGTTTGATAGTGAAGTAAAAACCAACTATATACATGTAGCGTCCTCTGCCTCTACTACAACTACCACAACATCGCCCGTATCCTCAACCTCATCTATTACAACCACCACGAGCACCACAACAACTGTTACCACTTCTTCCATAACCTCATCGAGCACAAATACTACAACCACCA
>JACQHT010000249.1 GCA_016198835.1 Planctomycetota bacterium
GAAAAAGAAAATATAAAGGATGCCGAAATACTTGTTATAATTCAAAAATTCATTAATTATTCTAAGGGACTAGATGAAAATATTGATGTAAAAAAACTAAAAGGAAAATGGAAAGGATTTTACAGGATAAAAACCGGTAAGACAAGGATAATAGTAAAAATAGATTTTAAAGATAAGAGAGTATTTATAGATAGAATAGATTATAGAGGAGACGTATATAAATAAGGTCATGCGCATAGATAATCGTATGCCAGATGAGTTAAGGGTCGTTACATTAGAAAGAAACTTTACCAGGTTTGCCCCGGGTTCTGTCCTGATACAGATGGGTAACACAAAGGTGCTTTGCACTGCTACCGTTGAAGAAACAGTGCCGCCTCATCTAAAGAACTCAGGGCAAGGCTGGATAACCGCCGAATATTCCCTTTTACCTGGTTCTACCCAAACACGCACCTCAAGAGAATCTACGAAGGGTAAAATAGCTGGAAGAACACATGAGATTCAGCGACTAATTGGAAGGGCAATGCGCGCCGTAGTCAAACTATCTGAAATAGGGGAAAGAACCATCTGGATTGATTGCGATGTTCTGCAAGCCGATGGGGGCACCCGTACCGCTTCCATTACAGGAGGGTACGTTGCTCTTGTAGACGCTCTGCGGTGGCTACAAGAAAAGGAACAAATTAAAACCATACCGATTACTGATAGCGTTGCAGCCGTAAGCGTTGGGCTGATGGAAGGCACGCCGATATTAGACCTCTGCTACGAGGAGGATGTAAATGCACAGGTTGACATGAATATCGTAATAACTGGCAGTGGGTACTTCGTTGAAGTTCAAGGTACGGGGGAAGAGCATACATTTACAGAAGAGCAACTAATCCAGATGCTTTCGCTGGCTAAAAAAGGCATAAAGGAATTAACCCAGATACAGAAAGCTTCATTAGGCACAGCATCTTAAAATAGGGACACATCCCATTTATGCAAAATGGGATGTGTCCCTATTTTGAAATGGATTTACTTTTTATGCTCTGTTGTTATAATAAAAGCAATGGGTGCTGAACAACAAGCAATGAGTAAAACGATTAATCTTGCCGTACTGCTTTCCGGCAGCGGGAGGACACTCCAAAATTTTATTAACAGGATACAAGATGGTTCGCTTAATGCAAGGATTCGTATAGTCATCAGCAGTGAACCAAATGCCTATGGCATTGAACGGGCAAAAAAACATAATATCCCTGCTGTCATTGTAAGATTCAAAGATTTTAAGGATGTCAATTCATTCAGTGAGGCAATTACAGAGCAAATTGATAAATATCTTATAGACCTTATTGTAATGGCTGGATTTATTCGCCTTTATAGGATTACAGATAAGTATCTGGGAAGGGTAATGAACATCCATCCAGGTCTTATACCAGCCTTCTGTGGTAAGGGCAACTATGGGGAGCGGGTGCACAGGGCTGTATTAGAATACGGCGCAAAGGTATCTGGTTGCACAGTGCATTTTGCTGATAATCTTTATGACCACGGACCTATAATCATTCAAAGGGTTGTGCCTGTTCTTGACAATGACACCGTTGAGACATTAGCCGAACGCGTCTTTGCAGAGGAGTGCATAGCATATCCTGAGGCTATTCGTCTCTTCGCAGAGGGTAGACTAAAGATTGAAGACAGAAAGGTAAAAATCTTATGAGGTCAAGAGGTAATGAGGCGAAAAGGCTAATAGGAGAAAAATCTTTTCACCTCTTATCCTCTTTACCTTTTTGCCTCTTAGCCTGAAAAAATGTTTACAGGAATAATCGAGCATTTAGGAACTGTAGAGCGACTTGTGCATCGTGCAGGTGCCGCAGAGGTTTTTGTTGATATTGGGCCGCTTATCGAGGGTGTGAAGCTTGGTGATAGTATAGCCATTAATGGCGCATGCCTTACGGTAAAATCAATAAAAGGAACTATCGTCTCATTTGATATATCGGGGGAGTCGCTTGAAAAGACTACCTTCGGTAAGCTTAGAACCTCTGAGAAGATAAACGTTGAACGTTCGTTAAGGGTTGGCGATAGACTCGGAGGGCATTTTATCTCGGGCCACGTTGATGGAACGGGAGTGATTGAGCAAAAGGTACTAAAAACAGGATCCGCCTCAGGCGGAACGCTCGGCGTTTCAGTTAAGGAAGAACTTACACAAATGATGGTAAAAAAAGGCTCTGTGGCTGTTGATGGAATAAGCCTGACAATAGTTGATATTTCACCAGGATGGTTTTCTGTGGCTTTGATCCCGATTACGCTTGCTGCAACAACCCTTGGGTTTAAAAAGGCGGGAGATGCAGTCAATATAGAGACAGATATGTTTGGAAAGTGGATTAAAAAGTTTGTGTCTGCCTCCCCTTTAAGCAGAGAAAAACCAACTGGTATTACGGAGGAAAAACTGAAAGAGCTTGGATTCTAACTTAGTTATTTTCTAAAAGGCGAGCCTATCCTTCTCGACTTCTTACCTTCCCAATTTCCTATCTTTTTAATTAGTCGCAATGTAAAACATGGAAAAGGTTAAAACCAAAATACTTATAGGCATTACCGCGGGGGACCCCTGTGGCATAGGTTCTGAGGTGGTTATGAAGGCTCTTGCTTCTACAGAGCTTGCCCATCTGGCAGATTTTGTAGTGATTGGCAGTGAGAGGGTTCTCCGTAAGACCGTTCATGATTTAAACCTTCCTACGTATTTTAAAAGCTTCGAAGATATAGAGGATTTGAAGGAATCCACGCTCCACATACGACTGCTCACTCTCAATAATTTTAACGTCGAAAATATGCTTTTGAAAGAACCCATGGCAGAGGCAGGAAAGGCATCTCTGGATTATATCCTTAAGGGGGTTGATTTGGCGATGAATGGAGTGATTGATGCCCTTGTAACAGCGCCGATAAACAAAAAAGCAATCGAAATGGCAGGGTGTTCTTACCCGGGACACACGGAATTACTCAAAGATAAGACTGGCGCAAAGAAGGCTGTAATGATGATGGCTGGTGGAGGGTTAAGGGTATCCCTGGTAACCACACACGTGGCACTTGAAAGGGTTCCTCATTTGCTCAATGTTGAAGATATAGAGGACACCATAACGATTACTGCCGATGCACTTGGAAGATTTTTCAATCTGAAAACCCA
>JACQHT010000020.1 GCA_016198835.1 Planctomycetota bacterium
TAAGCTTCTGCTTCAGGGAGTATTCCATCCTTATAAAGCCCGTCAACTATTTCTATTGCCTCTGCCATTAATTTGTCACATGCCTTTATAATATCATCAGCCGCTTCCAGTGTACTTTTTGAATAGCTGTAGGCATGGCATTTAGCGCATATCTTAATCATTTTATCCCTGCTTGCCTGCCATTCCTCATCAGTAAGCCCCACCTTCCCCTCCGGCATAAATACCTTGAAACGTTCCGTAAGATTGCCTTCCTCTTCCATGAATCCGAGTCCCTTGAAGATGGTATTTCTATACCCCCTCCACTCCTCGTCCTTTTCAGATAATCGCAGCGCCCAGAAGCCCCAGGACGTCTTTACGGCGTGATTACCATCAGGCATGTGGCATGTAATACAAACAGGCGCTCTCGGAATTACAGGGGATTTAAGGAGCGGCATTGTGTACCATTCGGCAATCTTTTTGTTCCAGTGCCAATTCTGTCCCTCAACTGCATAGATTGAACCGTGCTTGGACGTGCTGTACATCTCCCATTGTGGGTGGTCATGACCAATGTGGCAGGGCTGGCATGCCTCAGGCCTTCTTGCCTCTGCCGCAGAAAAACGGTGTCGGGTATGGCATGAATCGCATTTACCCTCATCCCTGCCTATTCTGTGGCAACCGCCGCAGCCTTTTTCACCTTCGATTAAGATTTTTCCGCCTGAGGCGGATTCCTTTGCGGTTGGCAAGGATTTAAGGATGTCCCACGCCATGGCATGTTTACCACTTGCAAACTGGTGTGCCTGGGCAAAATGGCACTTTTCACAGTTTGTTGGGGAAACACTCCTTCTTACGCTCTTGTCCTCACAAGCCGTCTTTGCATCCAGTACATCTGAGGCGGATGTCGCCTCCACAATGGGAAGATGACATTGGTCGCAGCCAACTTCGTTAAGAGCGTGGGTACTTAATTCCCAATCTCGAAGGGCAATAGCGGAGACGCCTTTTGTACGATGACACTCTATGCAGGTTTTAGCCTTTTCAGAAATCTTTGTCTCAGGTGTCTCCTTCCTATAAGGCGCATAACCCTCACAGCCCCCAAGGACAATAAGACAAAGCCCAATAAAAAGTATCGTTCCGCGTGTAGGGACGACCCGCCGGGTCGCCCCTGCAAAGTCTCGCAGTGACATGCGTCTTAGATTCATGTCCCAACCCTCGTTCCTCACCCATCCCTTCCCCAAGGGGCAGGGACGGGGTAAGGGTAAAATTTATTTTAAATAAAGCCGAACTCTGAATGTTTCTCCTTTTTCGCCATAATTATAACACAGGATTAATTTTTTTCACCTCAAAAGTTATGCGGGTATTCGGGTATGGTCTTAATTTAAGGTAGGGAAGAAGCGTGTTGGCTTTTGTTAATCCTGAAGATGTGCCTTCACAACGATGAGTTCTGGCCTGGCAAATTCACGGCTTCGGAATAGGGATTCAAGGTAAATTCTTTCGCCGTAGAGAATGGGCATCCTTGCCTCGAATCTCACGCCAAAAAAGGCAAGCCCTGTGGTCGCCGCACCGGTAGGAACGTTGAGCTTAAAAAGTATATCGTGCTTTGTATGTGGTTCCGTATAGCCACAGTTATAGGTTGACGTGGACGTTAGAGGGGTGTATCCTGCATCGGTTGCCTTCTTTACAGAAAAGTAGCCGTTATCTATTATTTCTTTGCCAAGGTTGTTTGTATTTCCGAACGAATCGGCAGATATTATAATGTCATTTGCAGGGTCAAGTCCGCCTGAAGCGGAGTATCTCCCATACCACAATTCAAAGGCAAGCTCCCTGTCGGTTCCCTTCTGGAGCCAGTTCATGGGGATTGTGAGAATTTGCATATCATATTTGTTTGGACGATAGAGTTCAAGACGCGGCGCATCCCGTTTTGTCCTAACTGGGTCAAAGGTGGTAACAAATGAAAAATTATAGGTCTTGCCTGCTTTTATATGTAATTTTATGTCTTGAGTCGCTTCTGACATATATTTTCTCTGACAAGAAGAGTTTATCTTAAGGCCTATTGAGCTGGCATGCGAGGTTCCGCTATAAAGCCATGGGTAACCCCGTTGTCATCAACATAGTCCCCTACAATTTGGCTGAGATTATTAATCCCGAAGACACGAGTGCGAGATGCGCCGGGGAAATCAATTGTGCTAAAGACTCCTTTATCAAGTAAAAATCCATGGGTCGTACTGCCATCGGAGTAGACCCCCACCATCTGGCTATGATTGTTAATCCCGTGAACCCGTGTGCCGAGGGCACCTGGGAAATTAATCGTACTGAAGCTGCCAGCGTCATACAAAAAGCCGCTGTACTTTTCTCCTTCTTCCTCTTTGACGTAGAATCCCACAATCTTGCTGGTATCGTTAATCCCTATAGGGAATGTGAAAAAGGCGCCCGAGAAATCAATCGTGCTAAAGTTACCCCCGTCAAGTAAGAAGCCATGTATCCTGCCGCCATCGGAATAGGCTCCTACAATCTGGTTGGTATTGTTGATTCCATTAGCTTGTGTTAAAGAGGCGCTGGGGTAATCAATCACGTTAAAGCGTTCGGCGTTGAGCAAAAAGCCATGAACGCCAAGAAATGATGGTGTGTCAAAGTAGAATCCTACAATCTTGCCAGCATTGTTAATCCCGTGGACTTCGGTTTGGGACGCACCGGGAAAATCAAGCGTGCTAAATATACCCCCATTAAGCAAAAGACCACGGAACTTTCCTTCTTCACCCTTATATACGCCTACTATCTGCCCAACATCGTTGACCCTTGTTGTAAAGGTAAGAAGGGCATCGGGATGGTCAATCGTGGTGAAGGTATATTGCGTTGCTTGAGCTGCAGTAGCAATGCCCAACACAAGGCTAAGGATGATGGGAGTTAAAAGCAAGTTCAGGCATCCGCCTGAGGCGGACCTCTGCAGGGGTCGGCTTGCTTTTAACGAATCATTTTGATGTAGTCGCATCGTTTTCCTCCTGCTTTTGATATCATTATGTATTGTGTCTTTTCAGTCATAAGTTAGGCTAAAGGCTGAAGACGACAGGCTGAAGAAAAAGACCTTTAGCCTATATTTTCTAAAAGAAGCCCTGGATTACCTGCCAAATCCTCAGCATAAATCTTGACATTCACCGTTTGCTCATAGGACCAATTTGTCTGCGTTTTTACATTGATACAATATTCCCACGGGTCGCCTTCGTAGCTGAAGCCGTTATTGTTTATATTATACCTTACTCCGTCAATTTCCACCCATACCTTTGAAATATCAACACCGGCGTGCTTATCGCGAAGATAAAATCTCACAGTGCCATCCACAGGCACGTTGGTCAGTCCATTACGTGGGGCAGGATAACGCACAAGGTATGGCGGATAGCCATCCTTTGATTGGACAAACGTCTTGAGATTCTCTTTAGTCAGGGCAACGCTTTGAATATGTGCCTTGATGTCTTCAAGAACCTTTGCAACAGCGCCTACGTTAAGCTTCAGGTCTTCCTGTCTCAGCGCAACAGCCGCAGCGGCAGCCTTAAGCAAAATATATGCTGTTGGATATTCAGCCGAGGTGAATGCTTTGAGGTCCTGGAGGGTAAGTCCAAGCGACTTTATTTCAGCCTTAAAATCCTCAAAAGCTATTGCGTCGCCCCATAGCTGGAAGTTGCCATCCCCACCATAATTGACCCAGGTGGAACTCCCAGAATCATATCTGCCCAGGAAGTCGTTTGCATCGCCGTAACCACCCGTAGTTTGAACCTTCCAAACAGGATTATTCCCATTATCAAGACCGCCGCTGCGACCAACTACAATATGGTATTGTGTATTTGCCTGAAGTATTGGAGGGGAAGGAAATATAAAATCGTACCATGCGCCCGCAGTATCCGCTGTAAGCGTGCTCATGGCAATAGAGGTTGCTGCCCCATCAGGAATAATTGCGTTGGGAAATCCAGAGCCGCTATTATCCCATATCTCCAGCGTTACGTTATCAGTAGGCGAGCCGAGTTTGTATAGTAGTACCGAGACCTTTTCGATGGAGACAGTAGTCGTGTGCTTAAAACCCTGGGATAGTTTGGCGGTGGTAGTTTGATTGCCGAACGACCTGCCGCCATTATTTGTTTCAAAGAATTGTAGTTTAGTTGCCATATAGAAAAATCAAAAATCAAATACCAAAAATCAAAAATAAAGAGTAATCCTTAATTTTGATATTTGATTTTTAATATTTGATTTTAATTTCCTCTTCTCCATCCCCAGCTCGGCTCGCCATCGTACTCCGTGCCCCTTGCACATTTCTTTGTAATAACCTGCCCGAGATGCGCATCATCAAGCATGATTTCGTGAACGGTAACCTTACCATTATTTGCACCCATTAGAAATATCCTTGCAAGGTATGGCTTTCCGCCCATCTGCTGGATAACCTCAATAAAGTGATTATATTCTTCAAAGCCTTCAAGGACTACATTATTCCCATAAGGATTAACATACTCCAATTTATAAACAGGCTTATCTGGTAGGTTGTTCCAGCCTGTCTCTGGTTCGCCTAAAGGCTTGCCACAGATTACCTCATCCTCAAAATACGCAACGAAATGCATCCCTTTAGCCCTCAGCCTTCAGCCTATACGGTTGCAATATTATTAACGAATGTTACCTTAATGTCCGTCCCTTCCACAATGTCCTTCTTTGCCTTGAAAGGAAGCGTAACACGCAAGGGACCCGGTCCTTCCACTATTATGGGTGATGCGCCAGCATACACAATTCTTGGAATAAGTATCTCAACGAAATAGCTTCCCCGGGTCATTGTAAACTTTAAAGATGATTCAGTACCATTAATAAATTTGTTGTAATAAGTCAGGTCTTCAAAGAGTATCGCTAATCTGCCGGTTACTTCTCTAAGACCTTCTATTGCGCTTGCCCTCGAACCACTGCCCAGCACAAATCCATCAGCTTGCAGGTTGTTTCTGATTTCGAGTTTGGCTTCCTTAACTATGCCTATCGTGCTGCCGCCTTCCTCTACGGCAGCTTCATAACTCGTAAATGGACTTTTGGATTCATCTATGGGAGATGTACTGATGGAGACGGAAGAACCTGAACCTGAGCCAGAACCCATTCCACCGCCTTCATATCGTCCCA
>JACQHT010000034.1 GCA_016198835.1 Planctomycetota bacterium
GCTCAAGCGCCTGCTGTTTTTTATCCTTTTCAACCTCTATTGCCTGTTTGCCCATTTCATATCCCCCTTACATTTTTGAAAAACCTGCCTTTTACACCCCGAGCTTAAATTCTTCCAATTTCTTATAAACAGGCCCCGTGGGTTTTAAGTCGCTTTGCATTAATACAATACCTTTAACCATCTGCTGACCGAAGGATGATTCCTTTAGAGAATCCATTAAATCCGTCAATGCCGTCAGATTCTTTAATGATTTTACCCGACCAACCGTCAAATGTGGCGTAAATTCACGGCTTTCACTTTCAATATCCGGCTTTGTAAGGCTTTCATTGAGACGTGAATATATAGTAGCAAGATTGTTGCCCTCTTCATGGGCAACAACAAATATTACACGGGGTCTTTTCACATTAGGGAAGGCTCCCAGATGTTTTATAACAGTTGTAAATGAATTTATGGATGTTGTTGCCTCTCGGATAAGTTGGCTTACTAACACAACTTGCGAATCCTCTATGTAGCCCAAGAACTTAAGTGTTATATGAATGTTTTCCGGTGCAACCCATTTAACATCCGCCCCGGTTGTTTTAAGGCGGGTAATTAAATCAGACAACCCTTTTCTTATTTCCTCATTTATCTCCACAGCAATAAATGTCCTAAGTTTCACGTTATCCTAATATTACCTTGACAGAAATGATTGGTCAAGAGAAAAAAGGCATTGATTGTTTGTAACTTTGTGATAAAATACTCTTTATATGAGGCTAAATTTGTTTATGGAGATAAATCTTCATTAGCTCAACGCCTTAGAAAGGGGTTGATAGTTATGAGCATAAACGACACCCTAAAAAAGTTAAAGGAAGACTTGGCAAAGACAGCAGCTGACATAAATACAAGTCTCGCAGACCCTTCGATTACTAAAGAAATAGAAGTGCCTGGGCAGAAGAGTCTGGATTTACTTGCTGAAGTTCAGAACAACCTGCAACAAATGATAACAAAATTAGATGCAAAATTAGCAAAAGGAATACCAACGTCCCGTGTGGTTGACTTTCTGAACGAACTTTTAGAAACGGAATATGACGCAATCTTTAGTTACTCGTATCACGCATTGAGTGTCGAAGACAAACAGCTCAAGAAAGAGTTGCTGGACCTTGGCTATATGGAGATGAGACATTTTGAACTCATCCGCGATAAAATAGTAAGCTTTGGTGTGGAACCAAAGTGGAAATTAACCAAATATATGGACTGTACTTCGACAGAACCCATAGAATTTCTTCGCTGGCACCTCAAGGCAGAACAGGCAGCCATTGACCTTTGCAAGGATGGCATTGCCGAAGGACTTGATGATGCTCTTGGTGGATTTCTTAAAGAAACTATTAAGGATGAAGAGGGGCACATAAAATGGTTAAAGGAATTAATCGAAAGGTTTGGTTCTGCCAGTCCGCTTAAGGCAGACTAAAAGAAAAAAGGTAGGGTTTGCTATTATATTTATTGATAGATAATTATTTCAGAAACGGAGGTGTTAAAAAAGATGTTATCTAAGAGGTTTTTCAGGCTTGTTGCCCCCCGCATGTGGGTGCATTTTTTTGTTCTTTTTCTCTGTTTTTTCGTGGGGCTTGCTTTCCACTCACCCATTGATGGTGCTGATAAGATGGATAAGGGCGTGGGACCGTATGCAGAACACTGGAAGCCCATACCGACACACAAGTATTGGGTCCCTAATTATTTTTACACCCCTCCCACCGAACCCATGGGCGTTTACAGTAGAGAGGATTGCGTTACATGTCACAAGAAAATCACCCCCCTCCTTGTCAATACATGGCAGGAAAGCAGGCATGCAAACTTTAGCAAACTTCTCCCTTATCAAAATGAAAAGCTCGATGAAATAAAGAAATCTGTTGGTGCAGAAATAAATGAGGTTAGCTGCATTGATTGTCATGGTAAGGTTGGCGCAGAAAAGATTGACCATGCAAAGGAACTGGTAATGCCCGCAGCAGAACTCTGCGGGGAATGCCATAAAAAGGAATTTGATGAGTTAGAATCAGAAAAGACCACTGCTGTACCAGATTGGCCGGAGGGCAGGGAAAGCCATGCAAAATCTTACGATGCAGGGCTTTCTACTGATGTGTGGGCAGCGGTAGATAAAAATGTGGTTCAGGGTTGTGATATGTGTCATAATATACAGCACAAGTGCGATAGCTGTCACACCAGACACGCATTTAAGGCGTCAGAGGCGCGCAGACCAGAGGCATGCGCCACCTGCCACAATGGCCCTGACCACCCGGATATTGAATATTACTCAAACTCAAAGCACGGCACAATATATAAGATAGAAGGACATCAATGGGACTGGGATAAGCAACTCAAGGATTCTACGCCACCCGCTCCGACATGCGCATTCTGCCACATGCAGTTTAAGGGTGAATTTTCTCATAACATGGCACAAAAGGCAATTATGGCTGAGGGAGACGTCCTATTTTATAATAATATCTTTAGAGACCCTCCCATTAAGCCAAGTGAATACATAAATAGCAAGCCCGAACTGCTTTCAAGGAGAGAGGCGTGGATAGAGACGTGCAGGTTATGCCATGCCGAAAGGTTCTCAAGGGAATATCTAACATCAATGGACCTTGCATCTGACTCTGTTTTTGCTTATGTAAAGGAATCCTATGACCTCTTAAGGGCGCTGTACGAGGAGAAATCACTTTATCCAATGCCAGAGAAACGCCCACTCGCCCCAGCCCCTGTGGTGGAAAAATGGCCCGACACACTGGGCGGATTTTATGGTGAATTCTGGGCAAAAAATGGCAACCCAAGCAGGATTGAAAGGGACTTCCTCTACATGTGGGAAAACGACGCTTTTCTGGTACGAAAAGGAATAGCCCACTCCGACCCCAATGCCTTTACATACGTTTCGTGGTCTAACCTGCTCAAGAAGTATATCGGCATGCAGAGCGAAGCAGATACCTTGAGAAGGTTGCACACCCTCGAAAAACGGGTAACAATCCCCTGGCCATTCAGATTCGTTATTCCTGAGAAGGGGAATGAGCAACATAATAGACATTAAAAGGCTGTTATTCATTTGTAATGTATTTAGTTAAAGATTTTTGTTGAGGGAGGAAGAGTATTCAATGAAGTTTGTGTTATTTCTTATTCTACCGATATTATTAATTGGCTGCACTGCAACCTCTACGGAGCATATTGGGCAAAACCTTCAAACGAGCGAAGTCCAACCTCCGTCACAACAGTTATCAAAACAACATGAACCGGAGGAAACTAAAACATCATCTGGTATTGAGCACCAGAGGATATTAGATGGGCGGATGGAACATTCACGGTCCGAGGAAAAAACCTCATCTGGCAGAGAGGTTGAAACACAATTTTCCAGTGGTGAAAAAGAACTTAAGCTGGCAGAACCTGCACCTGAAACATTACGACGCTCATGGGGAGGAATATGGCATGTGCCTGCTGGCATCACACCCCCAAAGTCAAACATCAACACAGAAAACAATGGTGCCCCCCAAAAGTCTTCCGCAACTTTGCCGAAAATAGAGGAGGCGGCGTCCGCCTCTGGCGAACACGTGGAAAGCGAAAAAGGCAAGTCCCTTGAGCCTCCTGAGACGGATGCTTCTAACTCCCCTGAGCTTACAGACAGGGTTGATGCATCGCCTTCACCAAAAAGGCAACCATGGAGTGGTATCTGGTACGCTCCTTTGAAAAAATCATCTCCATCTGTTGGGGAGGAATTATTGTCTCAAAATGTTGAAACACCACCACCGGCATCCTGGGATGACTATAAAGAGGTTGACTTCGGGAAATTTGCCTCCGGCTCATATGGGGCTGATTATGCAAATAAATACGTAAAAATCAAATGCAGGTTCTCACGCCTTGGGTCTGAGTTTGTTGAATTTCCCAAGTATCCAAGAACAGAGTATGTAACATGTATTGTCACAGGGGTAAGCAGCCAGTTGCGCAGTCTTAGCGTTGTTATGTCAAGGTCACAGGCAGACGTTGTGTTCAAGCTGAAACCGCAGGAGGAAATAGACCTTTATGGGAAGGCAGTTCAAATTGACCTGCATACGCTTACCATGGAGGTTCGCAAGATTGAAAGGTAAAAACAGGACATTTCTAAATTGGCTTGACATAACGTAATATTTTTCTTGACTTGAAGATAAATTGTGATAAACTTATACGACTAAATGGCGATTATTTATCCCTGGAACAAGGTTTAGATACGCTTTTCATAGACACTCGATGTCCATAATCTATAAGGGCTCAGGATTGGAAAGAAAGCAGAATAGTGTGTTCAGCATACCGCTAAGGAAGCTTGATGCCTTCCGTGCTGATATGTTTTATTTCAGGGACGTAAAGGCTCTTACCCCCACCCCCAGCCTGTGGCTTGAGAAAAATGGATTTGACAATAGACTGCACGCTCGGGACAAGTTTTCTATTAAACACGAGTACTCCATTCCAAAATCTTTCGGACAGAGATTTGTCGAAATAACACATGACAAAAACCATATACACAGGAGCGGCAACATAGTTCCCGGTGCGCTAACCACGTCAAAGGTTATTCTCCCTCTCGAAGTATTAATCCCGGATTTAATTATTTCAAAGGTAAATATCAAATTTACTGGATTTGCACAATATGGGGAAAGGATACTAAACATCTTTTTCTGGCAATTTGTAAGCCATGATTACATACAAATAGAGGTGAAGACGTACCAGTCCCAAAAATCCATAGCCAGAACAATTATATTAGGAAGACTAAGGTCTAACAAAGACAAGGTTGTTAAGGTTAGCGAAGAGGCTGTTAACAGAGAACTCCTCAAAGTTGTTGAAGAATATTTTAATTCACTGCAAATCCAGTATGAAGAGTATATCCAAAAAGAAGGATACATGGATTACACCTACCCACTCGCTTATATTGCATCATTGCCATCGGCAGAAATCGTAAACCGAATGGATGGGCAGGGTGGGATGATAAATATGTTAAGAATGGACTTCGGGACGCTTGAACGCATCCCTATTACAGGGAAAACTGGGCCAGAAGTAAAATTGCAGAGACAGCGGGAAAGAAGCACATTTAACAAGATATTCACAGAGATTGCAGAAGGGTTAGTAACATATTATCATGGCTTGGCAATAGTCAATCCTGTTGCAACAACCATTGCGTAGAACAACACTTTTGAGTGTTATCGCCTTACCACTCGTTACTCTGCCTTGCTGTAAAAAAGGGAAAAATTTCTATGTCATGGTATAACAAGGCTCGCCAAAAAGATTGGCGAGTCCGCCTATCGGTTTGGTGGACATGTATTTTTACACTTTTTCTTGTGTTAATGTGCGGTTGTTATAAGCCTGAAATGCGGATACCCGAAAGGGAGGCATTCATCCCACCCCCAAAACCATTTAAGCCTCAGATTCCCAAGATTGCCGCTGAATTAGAGAGGCTTGATACCAGATACTGGAAATATATCGTAATTCACCACAGCGCCTCAAATGCAGATAATGCAGCCTCAATGGATAAATATCACAGGGAAGTGCGAGGCTGGGAAAATGGCCTTGGATACCACTTTGTTATCGGAAACGGCAGCAACTCCGGCGATGGTCAAATAGAAATAGGCTGTAGGTGGCTTCATCAAATTAACGGCGCACATGCCGGCAACGATGAATATAATCAATATGGTATAGGTATATGTCTTGTAGGGAATTTTGAGGACGATAATCCTACAGAGGTACAGTTACGCTCTTTAATCGAGTTGGTACACTACCTCCAGCAACGCTGTAACATACCCTTCGAAAACATCATTATGCACAGGCATGTCAAACACACAGCCTGCCCCGGCAAGAATTTCCCCTATTATGAGCTGTTAGCCCATCTCGCACAATAAAGACCTTAGTAGGGGCGTATGGCAAAACGCCCTTACTAACACCTGACAGTTCGGTCTTCAAGATTCAATCCAAAAAAACTAAGCTATGCGTAAACGTCAAATCGCGTGCCTAACTGTGCTCCTTTAGCTGGTACGACTTCAGGCTCCTGAAGAAATCCCGATTTTGAATATATCTGGTTAAAGACATGCTCTACGACTGAAACGCTACCCACACCATCCCTCCCCCTCAAGGTTGTAAACCCGTCATCTTTTGGGCGGAGGGGAGGGGAGGGTGGTGGTGTTTTGATGCGGGTTAATTGCTGAGTCTTGAGTCTTGAGTCCAGATTTCTGACTCCTGACTCCTGTTTTTGCGATATATTTGCAATCTGCCTTAACAAGGCGGACGCCTCGGGACGGATGTCATTTACCATTATTTTTCCTCCAAGTGTGGTCAAATTTTTCCCTGCGTTCAATCGAACTGGGTGGCATGGACAAACTTGCCTGCCCGCCTTAGGAGGGTTTGTCCGTGCTTAACCGTTGATATGTAATTTCCGCTAATCCTATGCCAAAAAATCCAAATAATAGACATGAATCTTTAAAGCATTCTAAAGCATGGTTTTACAAAAGATTACGGATTTACATGGTGGCATGGACAAACTTGTTTGTCCGTGGTGCATCTCAATTAGTTTGTCTAACAATGAACTGTGTGTTTAAAAAATCGCTTAACCCTGTCCTGAATTTGTTTCAGGGAAGGTGAAAAATTCAAACCCTTACCCCTCACCCTAACCTCGCCAGATCCGCCTCAGGTGTACTCTCCCCTCAGGGGAGAGGATTGGTGCGGGGAAAGGTAAGGGCGGAGGAATTTGCCTGTATAGGAATTTTTTAGTCGGGTAATTTTCTCAGGCGTGCCACTGCCAATTACATATCCACCCATTTCGCCGCCTTCGGGACCGAGGTCTATTATGTA
>JACQHT010000033.1 GCA_016198835.1 Planctomycetota bacterium
GAAAAAGAGGCGCTGATTCTTGAAAATAACCTGATAAAACAATTCAAGCCGCGATTCAACGTTAATTTCTGTGACGACAAAACTTACGTCAGTGTGAAGATTGATATGACGAAGAAATTTCCTTACCCGGAGGTAGTTCGAGAGGTTAAAAAGGATGGGGCGCTTTACTTTGGTCCTTACTCCTCTGCAAGAGCTGTACGGGAGACACTGAGGTATATAAATAGTATCTATCCTATTCGCAAATGTTCGGAGAGCACCTTCCATGGCAGAAAGCGTCCTTGCTTATATCATCAAATTGGTAAATGTCTGGGACCGTGTTGTGACCTTGTTGATGAAAAGGCGTACAAGGAGATGCTTCAGGAGGTAATCCTCGTTCTGAAGGGAAAGAATGAGGAGCTTATAAGGGTGCTTAAAGAAAAGATGAAGCAGGAGGCAGATGCAAAGAGGTATGAGAAGGCTGCGCAGATAAGGGACCGAATCAATGCTATAACGGAGACAATAGAAAAACAGAAGATACGTTCACTGACGTTTATTGATAGAGACGTCTTTGGTTATTATAAAGAGGGTAAGGACGTCCTTATAGAGGCTATGTTTATAAGGTCTGGGAATCTTGAGAATGTGGCGTCATATAACTTTTCAACGGGCTATAATACAGCAGAGGAAATCTTTTGCGCCTTCCTTAATCAATTTTACAGTTATACCAGATTTATCCCGAAAGAGGTCATAATCCCTGTGGAGACCGAGGATGCACAGTTATTGGAAGGTTGGCTCAGCGATTTAAAGGGTGAGAAAGTCAGCGTTATATTTCCAAGGCGCGGGGATAAATTGAGTCTCGTAAAGCTTGCGCAGAAGAATGCAGAAAATGCCTTCAGGGCACGTTTTATTACTAAAGAAGACCATCAGCAGGCGCTAAATTCTCTTAAAGAAAGGCTTCAGCTAACAAACATCCCCGAAAGGATTGAGTGTTTTGACATCTCAAATATCAGGGGCAAGCTGGCTGTTGGTTCTATGGTGACATTCAAAAACGGTGTTCCTGATAAGTCGGGCTACAAACGGTTCAAGATAAAGACAGTTTTACAATCCGATGATTATGCGATGATGGAGGAGGTATTAACCAGGAGATATACAAAGGCTATTAAGGATGATGACCTGCCTGACTTAACAGTAGTTGATGGCGGTAAGGGGCAATTAGGCATTGCAACCAAGGTGTTCAGGGAATTAGGTGTGGAGGGCGTGGATATTGTTGCCCTTGCTAAAGGTCGAAACCAGAAAGATGGTAGGGGCGTATTGCAATACGCCCCTACAAATTCTGAACGAATATATACGACAAATAAGGCTGAACCTATTGTACTGCCTTTGGATTCCTCTGAATTACTGTTACTTGATAGGATTCGTGACGAAGCACACCGGTTTGCTATTTCTTATCACAAGAAGCTCAGGCAGAGGCAGTATTATGTGTCCCCGCTCGATAAAATTCCCGGCATAGGCGCTGTTAGAAAAAAATCTCTGATGAGACACTTTGGCAATATTGAGAATATAAGGCAGGCGTCTGTTGAACAGCTAAAAGAGGCTAAGCATATCTCAGAGAAACAAGCCACTTTGATATATAATTATTTCCACTCCCCCCTCACCTTGATCCTCTCCCCCAAGGGGAGAGGGTAGGGTGAGGGGGGGGTTAGGGTGGGGGTCAGAATATTCAATCCGTAAAGGTCTTGCTACTACAAGAAAATTCTAACGTTTACAATTGATTCGCGGAATGGAAATTAGTATTATCCCTGAAACACTATGTATAAAATACTGCAAAAATATTTTGGTTACACAAGCTTTTACCCGCTTCAGGAAGAAATTATTAAAGAGGTGCAGAGACAAAGGGATACCTTTGTCCTTATGCCGACAGGGGGTGGAAAGTCTTTGTGCTATCAACTGCCCGCCATCCTTTTTGACAGCCTGACCGTTGTTATCTCCCCGTTAATTGCCTTGATGAAGGACCAGGTAGACGGGCTGTTGGCTAATGGTGTTCCAGCAACATTTATTAATAGTTCGTTAAGTTATAAAGAAATTAATGTAAGGAGACGGAGTCTGTCTAAAAATGAAATAAAGATTCTTTATATTGCGCCTGAAAGACTGGTTATGCCAGAATTTTTGCAATTTTTACAAGGGTTAAAGGTCTCTCTGTTTGCTATTGATGAGTCGCATTGTATTTCAGAATGGGGACACGATTTCAGGCCCGAGTATCGTCAGCTAAAATTGTTGAAGGATAGATTTCCAGGGGCGCCTATTATGGCGTTGACGGCTACCGCTACCCCTGTCGTTCAGGAAGATATTATTACGCAGTTGAAATTGTCGGATTGTAAGGTCTTCAAGGCAAGTTTTAATAGGGGAAACCTGTATTACCAGATTAAACTCAAGGACGAACCATATCATCAAATACTCCAGTATTTGGAAGGTAGAAAGAATGATTCTGGGATTATATATTGTCAAAGCCGTAAGACTGTGGAAAGTCTCGCCGCGAGCCTGCAAACAGCAGGATACCGTGCTCTGCCGTACCATGCAGGGCTATCAGCTGAGGTAAGAACGGAGAGTCAGGAACAGTTTATCCATGAGAACGTAGAGATTATGGTAGCAACCATTGCGTTTGGTATGGGCATAGACAAACCAAATGTGCGTTATGTAATTCACTACGATTTACCTAAAAGCATTGAAGGGTATTCTCAGGAAACAGGTCGTGCTGGAAGGGATGGGTTAAAAAGCGACTGTATCCTGTTCTTTAGTTATGCCGATAGGGTCAAGATAGAATATTTTATTGAACAAAAGAAAGACGAAAATGAAAGGCAGGTTGCGTACAAGCAACTGAGGGAGTTGGTGAATTATTGTGAAAGTAACGTTTGCCGAAGAAAGTTGTTATTGGATTATTTTGGTGAGAGATTTGATGAACCGAATTGCGGCAGTTGCGATGTTTGTTTAGAACCAAAGGAAAGATTTGATGGAACGATTGCCACACAGAAAATATTATCGTGCGTTTACAGGATAGGTGAGAGGTTCGGAATAAATTATGTTATTGACGTCTTGCAAGGTTCAAAAAAAAATAAAAAAGTGTTACAGAACCGACACGATATGGTCAGGACTTATGGTGTTGGAAAAGAATATTCGAAGTCGCAATGGCAGTCGTTTATTCGTGAGTTAATTCAATTGGGGTACTTGAGACAGGAAGGGGATAAGTATCCTGTCTTGAAGTTGAATAAAAAGAGTTGGGAAGTGCTATTACGCACTGAACGGGTTTTTTTGGCAAAAGCTGAGGAACCACACTATATTCCGCCATCTGAAACGGGTGAGGTTTATAATCGCGCCTTATTTGAACTTTTGAGAAGTTTGAGGAAAACACTGGCTGATCAGGAAGCTGTGCCACCGTATGTTATTTTCCATGATACGAGTTTAAAAGAAATGTCTACATATTATCCTCGGAATTTGCAGGATTTTCGGAGAATAAATGGTGTAGGAGAAAGAAAATCAGATAAATATGGAGATGTCTTTTTAAAGGAGATTATTGGTTATTGCAAGCAATACAATATAGCGCCGAAACAGGCTATTCATAAACGTCGAGAGCTGCCTAAAAAACAAATGAAATCTTCGACCGTTCAAGAGACCTTAGCGCTTCACAAACAGCGCCTCACGATTAATGAAATTGCGCAAAAAAGGGGGCTGGCGTTATCCACCATCGTCTCTCATTTAGAAAAACTTATTTTGGATGGTGAGGACGTTTCTTTGGACAACATTGTTGACCGTGAAAAGCAGGAGCGCATCCGTAGGTCATTAAAAGAATTAGGTGTGAAGGTGTTAAGCCCGGTAAAGGAGAAACTTGGAAATGATTATTCCTATGGGGAGATAAGGTTGGTCAGGGCAAAAATGATGTGTGAAGCAAAATAAGTTTTAGGCATATTATTATTTTAAGAAACCTTTTATAAGGATGGCTATTATTATAGTAATCCAGAAGCCGAACTGCCATTTAAGTAGGTCTGATTTTATTGTTTGCATTTCTATTTTTAGTTCGGTTCTTAGTGCTTGAATCTGTTTCTCAAGGTCTGTCTTTGTGGCAAAGATTTGTAAATCAGCCTTTGTGGCAGCCTCTCCCTTTGATTCCTCCACAAAGGATATTAAATCTTTTGCTTCATCCTCTCCGAGCTTTGGAGCAAGCTTCTTTATAAGATCGTAAGTTTTCAACATATATTTTGTTCTGCTTATTTCAACTGATTGTCTATAACAGATTTATATTCTTTCTTTGCCTTTACCCCTACCATCTTTTGGGCTGCATTACCATTTTTAAAGACAATAATCGTGGGTATTGCAGTTATGTTGTATCTTGCCGGATTTATTTGGAACAAATCTATATTTAACTTGCAGAATTTAATTCGTCCGGCATATTCCTTCTCAAGTTCTTCTATAATTGGTGCAAGCTGCTTGCAAGGTCCACACCATTCTGCCCAGAAGTCTACCAATACAGGTATATCTGACTTTAAGACCTCTACGTCAAAATTATCGTCGGTTAAATCAAATAGATTGCCAGCCATATTCCCTCCATCTGGATTTAATTTCCTATTGATTGCCTATTACCCTGCATCCTTTCAGGTCGAAAGCAGGCAGGTGTAATCTTTGCCTACGAATAAGCCACAGTGGCATATACCATGTATTCTTATTTCTTCTTCGTGATATATACAGGGACAGATAATCTTCGCATCCTTTTCAATATTTCCAGTTACTACACGACAAGGGCAGTAAGCATAGCCAGTTCTAATCATCCGTATGGTGAGCCCTTTAATAATGGTCTCTACAACAGAGACGTCTGGGTTAAAACTGTACTGGCTGTGCTTAACAAAGTTTTGAAGTCGCGCACGGATTTCGTTTGCTACCTTAACCTTATCAAGTTCCCGCCCAGAAGGCGGCGGGTTTACAACCTGTTTATTCTGCACTTTATTTCCCATCTTTTTTTCTGTCCCCTCTTTCTTCAATCTTGCCGAGGTTTTGTGTGTACCCATGTACCTTTTTCAATCTTAATTATATTATGCATACCATGAATTACAAGAAAAAAAACAAAATTCGAATTTGGAGTAAGTTAACCGTTCCTTCAAGAGGCTC
>JACQHT010000028.1 GCA_016198835.1 Planctomycetota bacterium
GCGCCATCCCGTGTCATTTAGCACGGACAAACAAGTTTGTCCATGCCACCCGTTGCGTGTCTTCAATTTATTTAATACGGTAGGCTATATCATCGCCCTGCAATACAGCGGTGCTTCTTTCCTGAGAAAATGCGGTGTCAATTATACCGTTCGGTCCAGCCGAGATAACCCAGACAGCCTTTGTGCTTGACGGGTTTAGTTCCGAGGCGTTAACCATATAAGAATTACCCCAGGGGTCTGTATTCAGTGAGGAAAGATATGAACCCCTCCATGCAAATTCACCGATGGTAGGATAATTCGGGATGTTACTATTCAATTGATTTTCAAGCCTATCGCCAGAACCGTTACTTTCGGATGGAAGAACACCAGGTCCGTAAAGAATATTATAATATGGTTCAGCATCCCCACCGTTTTGATAGATAGGCCATAAGGCCGTATCCTCATTAAAAGAAAGGATTGCTTTGCCTACAACCTCGACGTCATTTTGCGCCCGTACAATCCTTGCGCCTTCAATGTAACTCATTGTTACAGGTGTCAAAATACCTGCAAGGACGGCAATAATAGCAAGGACAATCAATATCTCAATTAATGTAAAAGCCCTTTGACATCTCATTAATCAGCTATGAACTATGAGCTAAAATAGGCTATTGAATTAGAATACCAACATCATCTGAGTCTGTGGGGATTTCAATACTCGCTTCGTCAGTCTGAAACATTCCATCAGGACCTGCCGATAATACCCAGGCATATACACCCACTGTCCCATTAAACCTTTTTACGAGGATTGCGTACGGAGTACCCCAGGGGTCTGCTGAATCTTTGCTTAAGTATGGCCCTCGCCATATATTTGAACCACTGGATGGATAATTTGAATTGTTTACCATAAGATGGTCAAATGCCTTATCAAAAGACAGAGGGGGGCTTGTTCCAGCAAAATCTCCGGTTTCTAAGGTAGAAGTTCCAGCACCGGTATAAAGGCAATCTATTGCACCAGTCTTGCCCTCTACATCATCGTATATAGGCCATCTGCCTGTATCCTTATTGAGTTGGGCTATTGCGGCGGCTATGATTCCTACGTCTTTAGATGCCCTTGCCTTTTTCGCATCCTCAACATAATTCATTAATGTTGGTACCAGGATAGCCGCAAGAGCTGCAATTACGCCTAATACTATGACAATTTCAATTAAAGTAAACCCCGTAGCAATTTGCAACGGGGTAAACCCCCTTCTACCACTTGTACCTGTATTCATCGTCTCCTCCCTTCTTTTAAAAGTATGCGGAGATACAGCCCAATCAGGCTATAAGGGTTTAAAAACAGCTTGCAAGCCTGTCAGCTTGCCAGCGTGTTAGCTTTTTTTATTTTGTTCCATAGTTCGTCCATTTCTTTTAGGGTGACTTTTTCTATATCCTTGCCTGATGCGGCGAGTTCAGATTCAATCTTCTTAAAACGCTCAACGAACTTGTATATACTTTTATGTAGTACATTTTCAGCTTCTAACTTCAGGAATCTTGAAAGGTTCACCACGGCAAATAATAGGTCCCCAAGTTCTTCCATTATAGAATTCTTGTCATCCTCTTTGATAGCTACTTTAATCTCTGCCAATTCTTCTTCAACCTTTGCAAGAATTTCTTCAATGTTTTGCCAGTCAAAACCAACCCTTGCCACTTTTCTTTGAAGCTTCTGTGCCTTCTGCAGGGCAGGCAAATGTTTGGGAAGGCCGTCCGCTATAGATTTTCTGTCTTTATAACCTTCCTCAGACTTCTTTATCTCGTGCCAATGTTTTAAGACTTCTTCAGCAGTCTTAAGATTTTTGTCTCCGAATACGTGAGGATGTCTCCTTGTCATCTTCTCGAGACAGAGCCTAAGGACATCGCCAATATCAAACGCATTGTTTTCAGAGGCAATCTGGCAATGGAATATTATCTGGAAAAACAAGTCCGCCAGTTCTTCTTTTAGCTTGCCGTTATCTTTGGCATCTATGGTGTCAATGACCTCGTAGGTTTCCTCTATCAGATAAGGCTTCAAGGACTCGTGTGTTTGCTCTTTATCCCATGGACAGCCATTCGGAGAACGCAGCTTAGCCATTAGTTTAACTAAATCGGTAAATCTGGTTTGGTAATCCAAAAAAGTACCTTTCTTTTTAAAGTTGTCTTGCCCTGAAATTTATTCAGGGTATTTCGGGAGTTGAATACCTTTTGCAACAGCTATAAATCTTTTCATTAATTCTTTATCTTTCTTTCCCGGGCATTTCTCTACGCCTGAAGACACATCAACTGCGTAAGGATTGGCAATTGTTACGGCATCCGCTACGTTTTCTGGTGTCAGACCTCCGGCAACGATAATTTGCCCAAACCTCTTTGCCTCCATTGCAATCTCCCATGGGAAAAGTGTTCCAGAGCCACCCATTTTGCCTGCGGCATAGCCGTCAAGCAAAAAGGCAATGCCCATTACCAATGGGTTCCCCGAGTACTCCTTCAATGTATCAAGCACGCTTCTATCGCGCACACGAAACGCCTTTATGATTTTATATCCAGTCAGACCATAGAGATACTCCGGGGGTTCATCACCGTGTAGTTGTACGGTGTGGATGCCGCAGAACTCACAAACGTCCTTGACCCTTTCGACAGGCTGATTAACGAAAAGACCTACACAAGAAACAAATGGGGGCAAAGATTTGACAATAGCCCTTGCTTCAATCTCTGTAATCTTGCGGGGGCTTTCTGCAAATATAAATCCTAACGCATCAGCACTCAAAGCAACCGCATTCTTTGCGTCTTCTGCGTTGGTTATTCCACAAATCTTTACTCTTACCATTTGTAAATTTTACAAGTTCGGCACTGTATAATTTATACAAAAATATCCATAGAGGGTAGTTAATAAAATTTTTTTAAAAACCCCTTGATTTTTAACTTCTAAAATCTACAATAAACCATGACGCTATGCAAGGTTTTTTTGCGGTTACCTGTCAGGCGCGCAATTCCAACCTTTAAACAGTCTATCTAACTGGCATTATCTTTGCTCATAGCCAAGCAGAACAACCCTTTCAGGAAAGTAATTAAAGGCAAATAAACAAGTGGGCATAATTATACGCAGGGGCGTAATCTTAGTTGTAAGCATAATTGGTCTAATCTGTGGAGTACTATTTTTAGAGTCTCTTATAGATGCCGCAGGTTTTACATCGTATAAACATATAGTCGGGGTTGCGGGCTCCATAATGATTATGGTATCCATTTTATACAGTTTAAGAAAGAGGAAAATAATCTTTACAAAAGGCAGTTTGAATGGTTGGCGTGTATTTCACGAATGGCTAACAATTGTTGGCGCCTTTCTTGTCTTTGTCCACGGCGGATTCCATACGCACGCCTTTGTGCCAATAGCAGCCGGTACAATTATGTTCATCTCTGTGGCAAGCGGCCTAACAGGCAGGTATCTTTACCTGAAAACCAATGATTATTTACTTTTTAAAAGGGATGAGTTGCGAAGGAAAGGTCTTGGTGAAGAAGCGGCAGATGAAGAACTTCAATCGCTAATTATAACACATAAGATTATGAAAAACTGGCGCTCGGTGCATGTGCCAATTGTAACCTCATTAGCAGTAACCGCAATATTTCACATTGTTTCTGCTCTTTATTATGAGGGATTCTGGAACTAAAAATTCTGAAATAATACTACGTGAGAAAAACGTTCTTTATAATATTAATTTTGAGTGTTTCGGGCGCTTTTATTGTCTGGATGATTGGTCTTAAATATCCAACTCACCTTTACTCTCCCGGGGATTTGACCAGAAAGCATCAAGGCATTCACGACTGCAAGGGTTGTCATGTCCCATTTAAAGGGGTTGTCTCTGCTTTATGTCAGGTCAGTGAATGTCACCCATCCGAGAGGCTTCTATCCTATTCGGTTTCTGCGATAAATGAACTACACAAAGGAAAGATTGGCGAAGATTGCATGGAGTGTCATACTGAGCACGAAGGAATAAATGCCAAAATTACAAAGCCTTTTAGTCACGCTATATTGCCAATCTCAATCCTGAACGAATGTTTAACTTGTCACGATGCGGATTATCAAAAAGCGCATCCAGGTAAATACGGCAAAAATTGTAATGAGTGCCACGCATCTACAAAAGACTGGAAGATTATCACC
>JACQHT010000025.1 GCA_016198835.1 Planctomycetota bacterium
AGTATATAGATATTAATTGGGACGAAGTTTATAAAAACCTTCAAAATATTGAGGATTTTTACCGGTTTATGAGCTACATTAACCAGTGGTTGGCATCAAAAAGTTCGCCTTAGGCGAATTTGCCTCAGGCATGACAAGTCATAAGCTACAATAACCCCTCCTTTCTTGCCATTGAGGGTTAATCTATGGGATTGATTGAATTTTTAAAACGGCTTTTTAAATAGTTCCGTTCTTGTTAGCTTGGGTGAAAAACCAGATGACATCGAAAGGTTTGACCCGGACGTTTTCGTGGATGCGCTGTTTGATTAACAAGAGATTCTCATTCCTTTTGAACAACAATAACGCAACTTTATTAAATTTCTATCTCTAACCCATCGTAAGCCAGTCTGATTTCGTTGGGCAACTCGCTATTCGTCTTTTCGTATTCAATATCGTGGGCAATGTGGGTAAGAAATGTTTGTTTTGGCTGGAGTTTTTGAACAATCTCGACAGCCTGGGTTATGGTAAAATGTTTTGGATGTGGCGTATATCGCAGTGCACCGAGGACGAGTACGTCTAACCCTTTGAGCTTTTTTATTGACGATTCAGGGATTGCGCTTACGTCTGTTATATAAGCAAATCCTCCAATCCTATAACCAGTTGCCATTTCACTGCCATGGCTTACATCTATTGGAATAATTTCCTGGTTAAATAAATTCAGTTTCCCACTGAGTGTGTTCAATGAAAATCTCGGCTTGCTGCCCAGTGCATGCTTGTCATTAAACACATAAGAAAATATGTTACGGACTGTTTTCACCGTATCTTCTGTACCATAAACGGGTATCTCTTCTTTCTGAACCCAGTTGAACTGCCTTACATCATCCAATCCGAATATATGGTCCGCATGTGGATGCGTCAGTAACACAGCATCCAATCTCCGCACGTTGTTTCGTATGCACTGAAGGCGGAATTCTGTTGCAGCGTCAATTAATATATTATGGCTATTCTCGCTTATCAGAATTGATGAACGTGTACGATAGTTTTTGGGGTTATCGGACGTGCAAACTTTACAATCGCAAGCAATCATCGGCACGCCGTGAGATGTACCAGTCCCCATAAAGATAATATTCATAAATGAGATTCTTTGCTCCGCTCAGAATGAAACTTCATTTATACTGAAGATTGCCGTAAGCATAGAGATGATTATGCTGCCAATGACACCACCCATGAAAAGTATTAATACTGGCTCTACTAATGTAACGAGTCTTTTAATCTTTTGTTCTGTATCTGCATCAAAACTGTCTGCTACCTTTATTAACATCTTATCGAGGTTGCCGGTTTCTTCACCTACAGATAGAAGATGGACTGCTATTTCAGGAAGGAATCCCCTCCTTGCAAGGGACCTGGTTAGTCCCTCTCCCTCTTTAACGTTTGCTTTTGCCTTTTCAAGTATATCAACCAGATGAGCATTTGAAAGAACATCTTTAACGATGTCTATTGATTTCAGTAGAGGTACGCCGTTCTCCAGTAACGTTCCCAGCGTCCTTGCGAACCGAGACACCTGTATCTTCCATAAAATGTTTCCTAAGATTGGCAAGCTTAATTTCTTCCTGTCAATCTTTAGATGTGTGCCTTCATTCCTCAAACTCCTGCGATAAAGAAAAAAAAGGACACCAAATATTATCAAGAAAATCCACCCATACATAACAACGATATGATTTAGACGCATAAGTATAAGGGTAGAAAGGGGCATAGGTATTCCTATACCCTGGAATATCTGAGAAAACTTGGGAATCACATAAACAATTAAGGCGGCAATTGAAAGTATGCCGGTAAAGGTTAAAAGAAGGGGGTATATCATCGCAGATATTATTTCTCCCTTAACCTTTTGTATCCTTTCCTCAAAAGAACCTAATCTTTTGAGTACTTGAGGCAAAACACCGCCCTCTTCACCAGCACGAACCATGTTTACATATACGTTGGAAAACAACTTTGGAAAACCGGAAAGTGCATTAGCCAGAGACTTTCCCCCCTTAATTCCACCCAATATATCTTCCAGAGCAGCTTTGAGTACGCCGTTTTCTTGCGCATCTACCATCATTGTGAGGCTTCTATCCATTGGTATGCCACTCTCAAGTAGGGTGGCGAGTTCTTGAGTGAAATGAAGAATCTCCCCTCTCTTTGCCCTGCCGAAGGGTAGCGAAATCCTGCGCTCTTCCCCTACCTTCTGGACCTTAAGAACCACATACCCCGACTTCCTTAAGTCACTAATTAAATCCATCTGAGTAAGGGCATCTTTCTTTCCTTCTATGACGCTGCTTCCAGTGGTTAAGACACGGTATTTAAACAAACTCATAAAAGACCTTTCTTGTAGGAGCAATCAGCCTAAGGCGGATGGTTTTGCCCATGTTAGAAGGGCAGGGACAATCCCTACCCTTACGGGTGGTTAACGTGTTCGTGGTCTTCGAAAAGGTCTTTTAGGTTGATATGACCTCGACCTGTCATCCATTTCCTCATAGGCTTCTTCCTCTTCCTCCAAGTATCCTTCTTCCTCATCCCAGTATTCTTCCTCATCTTCTTCGTCCCATTCTTCCTCTTCTTCAGTGATTTCAGGTGCCTGGGGTTGTCTTCTTGACGGCATTTCCATTTCATGTGGAGGGCGGCTACGGCCTTCTGGAGGTGGTGGCGGTGTATATGGCGCAGCGCCGGGCGAAGGCAACGTTTTAACATGCTCTTTGTCCGCAAAAATATTTACTACAGACTCTTGCCCTTCCCATACAAGTCTTATTTGATTGGGTTCTATGCTTTTGACCCTATAACCCCCGACATCGTTTCCTTCTTCTACGTAAAGGAAGGGTGCAACTCCTGGCTTTGGGTCAGGATTCTTAACCAATGCCTTTTTTAGGTTTTCAGCGATAACAATGCCGTGCAAGATTATCTTTTTGGGTGGCTCCTTAGGCGGTGTCTTGTTATCTTGCTTTTGTGCATCATATCCCGGCTTAAATGAGGATATTTCCCATTCCTTTCTACCAGGTGCGAATGGATTTTCATTTGCGAGTAAATCATACTCTTCCTGAAGCGCAGTGTTAGTTTGAATCGCAGGTACAGAAACTTGTTGAATTGGGGTTTTTGTTTTAAGCCTTTCAAGTTCTGTAAGGGGTGATGGTACTGCACGAAATAGAACCGTCCCTATTACAACGAGTATAATCACACCAACAAATAGGGTTATATTGATGAGCGGAAGATATTTCTTCCATCCTTTAAGACCGTCATTGATATATAGGCGAGAATCTTGTTTATCTGTAACCATTTTTACCTCTTTTGAAAAAACAATAAACAGAAATATCTAAACGAAAAATTTAAAATTAAAATAACCAGAATTTTACTTTTTAAATTTCTATTTTGGATATTTCTATTGAATTACCTCTTTTCGATTCTTGCTACTGCTGTTAAAGTTGCAGAAATTAACGTCCCTCTGCTTACATCAAAACCGGCACCTCTGATTTTAAGATCATCTACAAAGAAAATCGTTTCATTATTGTGCTCAATATCGTAAAGAAATGTCTGAATCTTTTTAACTCTATCAACATCTCCAAGCTCGAAATAGCCAGCAATAATGGTCAAGGGTGGATTTTCATTAAGCACTTCTCTTGCCATTGCATTACTTCTTGAAACTGTAAGCCCATTGCGAGTAGCAATATTCTTCACGGTTTTTTGTAATTCTGCGATAGCAAGTTCTTCTGTCTCGGCGTTTAAAAAGAATTTCTGCAACGATACGAAGGCATTATTATATGCCTCTAACTTGCTTCTATATACTTCCTCACTACCCAGATACCTATAATACTTTTTCAGAATTGCTTGTTTGTTTCTTAATTGTTCTTCTTTATCTTCGAGAGATGAGCTCAAAGGGCTGACTATGAGGCTGTAAATCCCGATAGAGCTAAGCGAGAAAAAAGCAATGAATATTAAAATCCGTTCCCTTTTCTTAAGTCTGGTAAAAAAATCTTTTATTCTTTCCATACCTTACCCTTTACTTGTGAATTTCTACGTTTCCCTTAATCCTGAACCGCTCTTTTCCATCAGGACCCTTTACGACAGGCGAAGCCAGTCCGACATTTTCAAAGCGAGAAGAATTCTCCAGGATAGGGATTAAATCCGATGCAGATACTGCCGTTCCCTCGATTTCAAAATCATTTCTACTTATTGAGAGGTTTCTAATCCATGCATTCTTAGGCAAGACCTTTGTAAACTCCAGCAATATATCAAGTCTTGGGACGTATGCCTCTTTCATCATAGATATGTTATTGATTGTTTTTTCAATTTTGTCACAACGTGCAATTAACTCTTCTACCCTTGAAACATCATCTTTTACATTGGCGATTCGTGTATTAAGCGCTTCGAGGTTCTCATGTTTCTTGGTACTCAAAATATATGGAATAAACACGGCAGAAATAATTAACAAACCTGTCAGGAACCATAACAAGGTTGTTTGCGGGTCTGCTCTCCTTTTTTTTGCCTTTATCAGGCTAAAATCATAAGGAAGCGTAGATGTACAATATAGGGCAGCCCCTAAAGACTCGCGGGTTTCGTCAAGAAACGTTACCGCCACGTTATCCTTTAGCCCGTCCGGGAGTTTAACTTCAGCTCTTGCGTTTTCCTCATGTCCGGGGATAATAATTTCATTTGGTGAGTCAAAGTTGATTCTGTTAAACAAGTCTTCCCTTGTCTTGAAAAGTGAGGTGGTTATGAGTCTGTTGTCGAGGAAAAGGTTATAACAATAGGCACCTGCTCCATTATAAATAAGAGCTACCTTTCCTTCCTTGTTACTTACCAGAGGGATAAAAGCAAGGGGCGAAATAATCACCCTGGAAGGCATCATCTCGAGTGCGCTTAACCTTGAAAGGACATCATCCAATTCTTCTTTCTTCACAGCAACTATGAATATCTTTTTCCCCTGTTCGGGGACGGTAATCGGATAGATATCAAAATATACTTCTTCATTGGTAAAGGGGAAGAAGCTATCGAGCTGATATCCGAGTGCATCTTTAAGTTCTTTTGTTCCGGTTGCAGGGGAATTAATCTCTCTGATTATGGTCTTCTCCCTTGGCCATGACAGCACAATATCAACCAGGTAGTCCTTTTTAAAGCCGAAGGTTGGCTTTATTTGCTGCGGGTCTCTCAGGAGGAAATCCTTTACCTGCAGGGATTCGCAAGAAGCATTCAAAAATCTTCTGTGTACCCCTGTAACTACCAGGTCATTTCCTTTCAGTGATAGCCCCACTACTTTCGGAAAGAATATGTTAAGCATAGTTATTTTGGGCAACCATTCGCCTAAGGCGGATTGCCCCTACATTAATAATCCGGGTAAACTGCAAGTACATTGATATTGTTATTTGCCTTGCTAATAATTACCCTGTATGTGCTTGATACGCCATTTGCTTCACAGGAAGCACGTATGGTCATAGAGCCGGAATTATCAACTGTGATATAGGGTCTAACCTCTTCAAAGCTTGAACCTATAATTCCCAGATGCCAGAATGAATTTCTAACATCCTCCATACTTTTTAGTGGACCGTTCTGCGTCCTCTGGGCTATTATATAGTCCGCACCTTCTGGTGTAATTCTCGGAATTGCCATAAGCACTTCTTTGGATGCGAAATTGATATTTATAGCCAAATTAGACCCATAAGTAGTAATATCCCTGCGAATTATGTCGAACTTAGCAGGGGTCATTTCCTTTACAAGAGCAAGTTCCTCAATAGAGTCAAAGGGCGCATTTTTCGCCTCGTAAGGTTCTGGCAAGGATTCGTAGTAATCAGTCTCTGCTCCGTTTAAATGTTTCAGGTCGTCTTTATCCTTCCAGTCGAGAATAGAGTCGGTAATAGTGTCCGCTTCCACACGGTCAAACTTTTGCCACGTAAGATATTTAACCATAAGCTCCCTACTTTTGTCATCAATTGCGTTGATGTTTATTTTACCACTTTCGTCTTCGATGTAAACCTTGCACGCTCTATCGCCAACAAAAACAGAATAAGGCGTAAGGTTGGGTAGCCACGGCTGTTGCTCCTCCGCTTCTTTGGTGGAGGCGCCAGCCGTCCCTTTGTCTTTTTCTGTAGTCTTAGACGTTGTGCTACTCATCATGCCACCATTATTTTTCTGTAGCGTGCTTCTGGATTGAGATTGGGACATAGGCAATCCTTCAAGGTCTTCATCATCCTCGTCGGTTTCTTCTTCAAACTCATCTAATTCTTCATCTATATTTTCCTCTTCGTCTTCCTCCTCTTCCTCTTCCTCAACACTTACACCTGCTACTTTGTTCATTGCATAGATAGAAGCCCCTCTTGCTGCGAAGAGGTTTTGTGTCCTTCCTACAGATGCCTTTTCCAATTTAATGATGTTTCGGGTGCTTCCAGAGAAACTTGATGCTACAAAACCCAAGATAACTACCGCCCAGAGGACAAATATCAGGACGTAACCATTATCGGTGCAATTGTTTCCTGCGTTTCTCCACGTTTTAATAGGGTAATTTTTATCGCCTTTGGCAATCCGCCGCTTAGCCACGATTCTTTCCATGGGCTTTCTTCCTCTTCGTCAGAATTTGCTTCTCCAAGATACTCGATTGTAATCTTCTGGTATCCTTGAAAAAAAACAGTAGACTCTACGTCAAAAAATTTGCCCTTCTCATCTTCTTTACTAAATTTATCTATAAGCTTGGTAAGATAGGCGTTACTTAACATCCTTTTCTCATTATAAACCAGGCTGTATGTATTATCTTCATCCTTTGTTATTGTATAAGCGCAAATCATCAGCCCATAGGTATAATATTTATTAAGAGACAGTGGTGAGATAAAGGACACCAAATCCTTATTGCCAATAAAGAATACGCCTTTACTTCCTCCAGTATAAGAACGAATAGATGTTAATTGCTGTGTAAAAAAATTGAGCGCTACCTTTTCTCTTAAACCCCTGTCGAACCGTTCTTCCCCATTCTGCATGTAGGAAATGCCTGTCCTTATAGAGGCAGAACTTACAAGAATCAGGAGAGTACCAACACTAATAGCAATGATAATTTCAATGAGTGTAAAACCACGTTTTGTTGAATTGCACATAAACAATAGAACAGGCTGAAGGCTTAAGGCTGAAGGCGAAAGCCATTCTTCAGCCCTCAGCCTTCAGTCTGGCTTATTTTTTCTTGTTAAATGTCGGCTTCTGGATTGACGTAGGACTACCGGTTTTAGATTCGGTTTTTTTATCCCTGTTTTGTTGTCCTGACGTAGATTGTGAAAGTATATTTTCACTGCGAATGCTGCTGATATTCATCCCACCTGCAACAACATCATAAAAAGTAATCCCATCTACGGGTTTATTTTTCTCCGCTAAATCCCTTCCATCGCTTTCTAAAACCTTCCACACAACACCGTCTTCTGTTACACCTTCCCAAACCCTTTTATTATCACCCGAAGCGTACTTATCGCCAAGCAATCCTAAATGCGCCTCTTCTGCCTTTTGTATTGCAAAAAGGACCTTTTTGGTATGGTCATCAACCTTCCCCTTTAATCTGAAGGAAGTCCCAATAAGGCTCATATAGACCCCTAACGATATGCCCACTATGGCAAGGGCTACAATAACTTCTAATAGAGTAAAACCCAAATCTGTCGCTCGTGACTCGTGACCCGCGGCTCGAGCGACGAGCGACGAGCGACGAGCGACATAATAGCTATCCTTTTTCATAATCCACACGTTCTTCTTTTCCTATAGTTTCACCTATCAACCGCTGAAGAGATTTGACCTTTTCCTCAAACTCGTTTGTCAATATTTCTGCATCATCGACGGTATTAATAACATGCGGCGTAATCAGCACCAACAACTCTGTTTTTTCTTCTTCTTTGCGCGTTGATTTAAAAAGATGTCCGAGCCCCGGAATATCGCCTAATACTGGCACCTTCTGGATGGTATTTCTTTTCTCTTTTTGAATAATCCCCCCAATTAATACAGTATTGCCACCCTTAATAACTAACGAGGTTTCGGCTTTTCTTGATGTAATTTTGGGGCTTTGTAAGGTAGGTGACTCTTCACTTCCAGCAAATACAACATTTTCACCAATCTCACTTTGCTCTTGAATAATATCAAGGGTAACCATCCCATTTTCTGCAATGTGAGGAGTAACCGTAAGGATTATACCAGTAGAACGATATTGTATCTGCTGCACAACTGCAGTGGTACTGATACCTGTAGCCTGTCCAGTGGATAGAGGTACATCCTCCCCTACCTGGATAGACGCCTTCTGGTCATCCCGCACAAGTAGATGGGGTGTTGAGAGGAAGTCGAGCGAAGTTTCCGAAGCGAGTATTTTAAAGAGAGTTTGGACGTCACCGAAAATTAAATCCACAGCAAGCGCCCCTGCGGTAATAGGATTAGATATAGTGATTTCCTTTCCGCTTACCTTTTTTACAGTGCTATCAGAAGTTTCGGTCTTGACCTGGTTCTTTAAAAACAGCTCAACACCTATTTCCAATTTTCCGGTAAGTTGTACCTCTGCAATTACAACCTCAATGAGCACCTGTTGCGGCGAGGCATCGAGGGCGTCAATAATACTTCTTATCTCCTGATAATCGGCTGGCAAGGCTTTTATGATAAGGGAATTGGTACTTTCATCAGCAATAATCCTCATTGGTTGTTCTTTGATTATTGCACCTGCTTCAGTCTTTTCAATTCGTTCTCCAGGTCTTCTTTCCTCGGTAGGTGGCTTAGGGGCTCCAGGTTTTGTTGGGGCTGCCTGACCGGATATTTTCTCGCTGTAAAGCTGCGTCAAAACAGGCTGTATATCCTTTGCCTTTTGGTGTTGCAATTTGTAAATGTATAGTTTTGTAACCCTCTCCTCACTTTGTACATCAATATTTTGTATCCAGATGTCTAAGCTTGAAAGCAGTTCTGTACCGCTTGTTGCAACCAGGAGTTTATTTGACTCAGTAAAAGGCGTGAAGGATATTTCAGCCCTTGCACCTTTTGTCACCGCGCCTAAGGATTGTGCTAACCCTTCGAGTTCTTTTGCGAGGCTCTTAACATCCACATATTTTATGTTGTAAAACTTTAGTGCCTTACCCGCAAAAACGGGGACGTCAAACATTTTAACGATGGAGAGCACCCTTTCCATATTTGAGGCTTGTTCCGATATTACAAGGGCGTGGGCATCATTCGGTGCAACAACAAAGCCTGCCTGTGTCATAAATCCCCTCAAGGTAGGAATTATTCCCTGAGGGACAATGTACTCAAGTTGGACTATTTGCGTAATAATGTCCTCACCCCGTGCCTGGATGTCGTCCCCTATGTATACATTCGGCGACCTCTGACGAGCTTCCTGGATAGTAGTAACTTCAACAACCTCCTCCTTTACAATCATTGCAAGTCCATTAACATTAAGCATTAACTGGACGATGTCCATCAACTCTTCTTTATAGAACTTGCCTACAGCATGGAGTGTTACAGCGCCTGCCACCTTTCGGTCTATTACATAGTTGAGCTTCAGGAAGTCTCCAAGAATTACGTGAATCACTTCCCGAATATCAGCAGACTGAAAATTGAATGTAATATCAATCTTTTCGCCTTCGGGTAATGAGGGCGGAGGTATGGTAGGTTTTTCAATTTTTTTGGGAAAGACAAATTCTTTAGGAATCTCCTTTGCCGCTTCCTCGCCGGGTTTCTTTGCTTCTTCCTCCGGTGTTATCTGCCACTCCCACTTTCTTTGTGCCATTCCGGGTGGAGTGGGAACTTTAGCGGTAGGTTCAATTTCATATACCATCTCAGTTGGGATTGGCGCTGAGGTGATTTTAGGGGCGGCTCCACCTTCGTATCCCATTTTTGGTGGTCCGTGACAACTACTAAGGATAATCACGGTGAGAATAAAAAAAGGTAATAATTTTTTCATATTTATACGTGATGTTATTTTATGTAAGGCAATATATTAACGTTATTATAAATCATTTACTTACGATGTCAAATAATTTTTCATAGAGGTTACCAATTTGACCACTAAAGTGTTCCGTGAATTCATCCGATACTATATAGTAAGGCAAAAACAAGTCCAGAGAACTTACTTTTTGCTTTAGGAAATTTTTTCACAATACATGGAACAAAACGCACGTTCCTAAATTATTTTAAGATTAAAGGTTTAAATATAGAAACATAAGTCTTTATATGTAGAAAATATACATTTACAATGTTTGCACTATAAGCAAATTAACTCCTGGCACGAAATTTGTTAGAACAATGTAGACAACGAGGTTTTATCCGCCTGAGGCGGATTGATTTCAACGAACATAAAGTTCGTTGTCTACCATAAACAGGTTAGCCTTTACCATGTACGTTTATAGCCGAACTTATAATAGTTATAGTTCATACGGTCTCGCACTGCAGAAAATAGATAGATTGCAGGAACGGTTACAAAGAAAAGTAAATAGTGCCGAAGAAAAACTGCAAAGGCAAAAGGCAAATGAAGCACAGGACAGGGATAAACAGAATAAGCCTGTGAAACCTGAAAGCGCCGAGAGTATAAAGTCAAGCCTTCTGGGCGATTTAATATTTAATCCCGGTGGCGCTGCGCAGGGAACCTATGTGGAAATCCTGGCTGACGGAGTCCAGAAGGGAGGAACTGGAACGTATTTGGACATTCTTGGTAGCGGAGATACCGGTGGTGTAAGTACGATGGATGTTCTTGCAGGAACACAAGGTGGCAACCTTATAAATATTGTAACTGGTATATCCACGGGACCGTCAGTAATCCAGTCACCAACGGTATCAAGCCAAATACAAGACCCATTAGCAGGTGTAGTAGCAAAAAACATGCTGAAACAAATAGGTTCAAAGGTGGATATAAAAGTATGATTTTTGTGGTGGCAGGGCACTTCTGTCTCTATTTTAAACCTTAATACACT